>DGUG01000143.1 GCA_002394535.1 Lachnospiraceae bacterium UBA4316 | reverse complement strand
CAAGATTCATGGCCAGCACGATGATTACAGCGATAATGACCGCTATAAGGGTGTTGTATCTGTCTGCTCCCACACCTGTTGCCTTTGAGAAGTTCTCATCAAAGGTGACTGCAAATATCTTGTTGTAGAATAGTATAAATATTGCAACCACGGCAATCGAGAGTGCGGCACACAGCCATACCTCCCATCCGGTAAGGGTCAGTATGGAAGTAGAACCGAAAAGTGTCGAACATACATCCCCGGACAGGTTGGAAGAGGTGGAAAATATATTCATAAGAAGATAGCCGAATGCCAGTGCACTTACCGAAATCATGGCAATCGCAGCATCGCCTTTGATTTTCGCCCCCTGTCCGCTGCGAAGAAGCAGTATTGCACTTATAACCGTAACAGGAAGTATTATAAGCATTTTATTTGTAAGGTTGAGCACAGAGGCTATTGCAATGGCTCCGAATGCAACGTGAGAGAGTCCGTCTCCTATGTATGAAAACCGCTTAAGCACAAGGGTAACACCAAGCAGAGCGGAGCAAAGCGATATAAGCACGCCGACGATTACGGCATACCTTACAAAGGGATATTCAAAATACATTGCAAGCTTACCGATCATTATGCATTTCCACCCTGTCATTTTTGGAAAATTCATCCTTTGTTCCGGCAAGAAAAATACTGCCGTCGCCGCTTCTTAAATACTCATCCTTGGTTCCGTAGAAAATCCTTTCACCGATGTGAAGTATATGGTCCGCATATCTGATAGCTGCGCCAATATCGTGGGATATCATTATTATGGTTATCCCGTCGCGATTAAGGTCTGATATCAGTTCATACATTTGACCGGTAACTATCGGATCAAGACCTGAAACAGGCTCATCAAGGAGCAGAACCTTCCTGGCTGCGCAAAGTGCCCTTGCAAGCAGAACACGCTGCTGCTGGCCGCCCGAAAGGTGGCGATAGCACGTATCAGCAAGGCCCTCTATACCCATTTTCTCCATGTTTTCCGCGGCAAGGCGTTTTTCGGCCTTATTATAGAAAGGGCGCATTCCGCAGCGGTTCTGACATCCGGAGAGGACAATCTCTCTTACGGATGCCGGAAAATCCTTCTGCACAAGAGTCTGCTGCGGAAGATACCCTATCTGGTTCCTGCTGAGTCCGCCGTCAAATGTTATTGAGCCGGCAACAGGCTCTGTAAGCCCTAACAGGGTTTTCATAAGAGTTGTCTTACCGGAGCCGTTTTCGCCGACTACACACAGATAATCTCCCGATTCAACAGTAAAGTTTAAGTTGTCTGCAATTGAGTGTCCGTCATATCCCAGTGACAGACCGGACACGGTTATAAGAGTCATATATGCTCCTTGTTATGATGATTTTACATTACTTAAGTGCCTTATCGAGCACTGCAAGGTTGTCTTCCATGATCTTAAGGTAGGTTGCCCCTGCATCAACATCTTTTGAGGTAACCGACTGCATCGAATCCATTGTAAGGATTTCAAGATCGGAAGCTGTTGCAGTGTCCGCAATTGTTTGGGCGATCTTATGGTTATCTCCCTCGATGGTCATTATAGCATGAAGATCAAGCTCGTCCACCTTATTCGCAAGAAAAGATATGGTTTCAAAGCTTGCCTCTGTTTCGGCTGAACAGCCAACAAATGCAGCATAATAATCAAGACCGTAGTCATCGGTCATGTATCTGAAGGGGAAGCGGTCGCCGAAGAGAAGTGTCTTCGTGGCAGCTTTCGATACTGTTTCTTCATATTTTTTGTCAAGTTCCGACAGCTTTGCGATATATGCATCCGCGTTTTTTCTGTAAAGATCAGCATTTGCTGAGTCTATAGTTTCCAATGCCTTTTCTATACTGTCAGTGAGTGTGGATGCGCACCTAAGGGATAACCATACATGCTCATCGAATTCCGGCTCCTCGTGATCATGATCGTGTCCTTCCATGCCTTCTACAATCTCTTCTTCCTTAACCGAGGCACCGAGAGTCTCAAGAAGGTTGATAACGATCATATCCTTATTTACTGCTTCTTCCAGAACATCCTCCACCCATTCATCGGATTCGCCTCCTACATAAATGAACAGATCACAGTCTGATATTTTCATGATATCCTCAGCGGTAGGCTGGAAACTGTGAAGGTCGACACCGTTATCAAGAAGCATTGAAACCTTTGCGCCGGCCGGATTATCTCCGAGAATGTTCATTACCCAGTCATATTCGGGGAATATGGTTGTTACGATACTGATCTCATCACCGGAATCAGCAGTCGTCCCGGATGAAGCGTTACCCGGGTTCTGAGTCATACCGGATGCACAGCCTGTAACGGAAATTACGGCAAAAACAGCGGCAATAAATGCCGAAATGTACCTTTTCATAATCATAATATTGTCTCCGTTTTCTCTAATTATTGAGAGCCACGCCATTAAAAACTCGCTTCGCCCTTCGCCGGGTGGCATCTCACATACATTGTTCGCATAGCCCGTAGAATACGGTACGAAGAGGGTCCATACGGAACCGGTGCTCTTTTAGCATATGATTTTGGATTTCCTCAATTTCATCGCAGTGCAGATGGATCAGCTTTCCGCATTTTTCACATTTGCAGTGGTAGCAAACCTCGGATTCTGCGTGGGTGTCCGGCCCTACATATTCAAAACAGGCGGGAGAGTTGGCATCTATTATGTACTTATTAATGAGGCCTTCATCAACCAGGCTTTCCAGCTGCCTGTATATCGTAGACTGACCGATGTTCTCCCCCTGTTGCTTGCAGTGCTTGCATACATCGGCGGCCGTAACGTGTCCCGGCATCTTTTCGAGATATGACAGCAATATATCACGCTGCCTTGTTTTGTATTTTGAGCGCTGGTTCATGATCATACTCCTTTTCCAAGTATATTATTGAAATTGGGAACCGTTCCCGATTATAAAACCGTATTTAAGGTTTGTCAATGAATTTGGGAATGATTTTCATATTTAAATTGGCGATTTCAAGAAGTTGCGTTATAGACGCGGATTCTTATTATGGTTATAATTGATTATGAAAGTGAATGGTGGCGTGGCTCTCAGGAAGGGAAGGAGGATCATTATGGTTTATGTATTTTTGGCAGACGGATTCGAAGAAATAGAAGCACTTACGCCGGTTGACCTTTTGAGGCGTGCCGGAGTGGAGGTTAAGACTGTATCTATATATCCGGACAGGAAAAATGTGACGGGGGCGCGTGGTGTCGGGGTAATGGCAGATATCACGATAGGTGACGCAGATACCGGCAAGGCGGATATAATAGTGCTTCCGGGCGGTATGCCGGGAACTGTCAATCTGCTTGAGTGCAAGACTCTTATGGACATGGTTGATTCTCAAAATGAACGGGGCAAAAGGATTGCGGCAATCTGCGCGGCACCTGCAAGAATACTCGGATCAAAAGGTCTTCTGAGGGGCAAGACGGCAACATGTTATCCCGGGCTGGAAGATTTGATGGATGGAGCAACACCTGTTATAAAAACAGTTGTTACCGATGGAAATATCACGACTTCACGGGGATTGGGAACTGCTGTTGATTTTGCCTGTGAACTTATCACACTTCTATGCGGCAAGGAAAAATCGGACGAGATACGTTCATCTGTAGTTGCCTGATTGTTGTTAAAATTTACAGAAATTAATCTGTTTTGTTTGTCTATTTTTCGGATATTGCACCTTACCGGACCGTATGATATTATCCGTCATACGAGCCGGTAAGGTTCTTTTCGACTCCCATATCAGGGTAGTCATCAGGATTAGTCCTGACTTATTTCGTATCATGCGTTGGACGCATCGCAATGATTCCTGAAATTTTAATTAAATGATTTGGAGTAGTTAATGGATTTTTTATATGTTTCTGCCCGACTGCCGCGTTACACGGTTGGCAGAGATCCGGGGTGTGACATGGTCCTTTCCGATCTGTTTGTCTCAAGGGTACATCTCGTCTTTGAACCTCTGTCTCCCGACGTTTGGAGTCTTACCGTGAACGGTACGAACGGGGCTGTCATAAGGGGAGTGCATGCGGGCAAGGGTTATAAGTGTCATGTAAGGTGCGGAGATACTGTAAGGGTAGGAAGAAGGGAGTTTGTATGGATAGGAGACAGGTACGAAAAAACAGAGTTTGTAAGGCGGCAGGCAAGAAGTATACAGCCGGAAAAGGTTACGGTGGATATAGAAGCACCTCCTCCAAGAAAGGTTCCGGAGAAGCCTTCGGTAATGCTGGCGGCAGGCCCGGCGCTTACTATGGCCATACCGGTAATTCTCGGGGCAGGAAGGTCGATTGCCGTTCTTTCATCCGTGTTTGCGGCTCTATGGGCGGTTGCAAACGTGCTTGCAAGGGTAAGAAGGGGAAGGTCGGATGAGAGACGGAGAAGAAATGCGTATATATCATATCTGGAAGAGTGCGAGGAGAGTATAAAGGCCGGTATCAAAACATCTGTGGAGGCTTTGGTATTACGCTATCCCTGTGCAGCTTCGGTATTTACAAAAGAGGGGATATGGGCCGGATTATGGAGTACCTGCCCTGATGGGGACGGCAGGATCGGGGTGCGTATCGGCACCGGCAAGATAAAGAATCCGGTATATATAAATGTTCCGAAGGCGAGATTTGCACAGATTGACGACTCGTTAAGAGAACTGCCGAGGAGACTGGTGTCTAAATATGAGATCATAGGTTCTGCTCCGGTAGTTGCATATATCGGAGCGGGCACAGTCTGCGGAGTGAGGCTTGGGAGTGAAGAAGACAGGAGGATACTTGCGGCATTTCTTGTAAACATCGCTTCTGCGATATCTCCTGAAAAGCTTGGTATAGTTGTGAGAACCCCAAAAGATATCGCGCGTTATTATATGTGGTGTACTATTCTTCCGCACTATCGATTCGATCATCCAGGAACGGACGAGGAAAGAGCCCTGTGTCTTACCCTTACCGATGACACCCGTGTGGCGTTTGATCGGATGAACAGAGGTGACATGGTCATCCTGGCGAAGACTGACGGTGATTTTCCGGCAGGGGTGGATACAATAATTAACGGATCACGGGAAATAACATTTGATGAGCTTTCACCTGAACTTTGTTACTCATTTGCGGGAAGGATGTCGGAACTGTGGGGGACATCCGAAGATGAGGCAATAGCCGATACGGTATCTTTCGGGGAACTCTTTGATGAATTGTTTACGGATGATGAGGAAGAGACGGTTCAGAATATAATCGATAATTACATAAGACAAGACATTACCGAAAGGATAGCAGCACCCATAGGGATAGCAGAGGGAGGAGTAAAACTTATTCTTGACCTTCATGAAAGGGCTTCGGGTCCTCACGGACTTGTGGCTGGAACGACAGGAAGCGGAAAGAGCGAACTGCTCACGACTCTCATAATGTCATTGGCGCTTAACTTTCCTCCCGATAAAGCAGCTTTCTTTCTGATCGATTACAAGGGAGGCGGAATGTCTAATCTTTTTAGGGGACTGCCGCACCTTCTGGGAAGTATCTCTAATCTTTCAAAGGCTGAATCCAAGAGGGCAGAGATAGCTCTCAAGAGCGAAAATATGCGCAGGCAGAAGGTGTTTGCGCAATCCGGGGTAAACAATATAAACGATTATACAAAACTGTATGATGCAGGCACTGTCGCAGAGCCGCTCCCGCATATTTTTATCGTGGTAGATGAGTTTGCTGAGCTTCGTAAGGAGGAGCCCGACTTTATGGACAGGCTGATCAGCGTCTCTCAGGTTGGGAGGAGTCTTGGAATGCACCTGATCCTTGCCACGCAGAAGCCTGCGGGAGTTGTGGATGAGAGAATCCGTGCAAATTCGAGGTTCAGGATAGCTCTCAGGCTCGTAGACAGAGCAGACTCTATGGATATGCTGAGAAGGGAAGATGCCACATTTATAAAGGAATGCGGAAGAGCATATCTTCAGGTCGGAAATAACGAGATATTTACTTGTTTTCAGAGCGGATATGCGATGTGCGACGTATCCGAAGGCAGGATCAGACCGCATATTTACAGGGATTTTCTGCTTGATGATGAGGTTATACAGGATGAATTGGCTTGAACTATCGATTGATTCGGTCCAAAAGGCTGTAAAAATAATGAATGTACCAAAACCGGCAAGACTTTATCTTCCGGTGCTTCCGGAAAATATCGAAGACGATAAGGCATATGCTGTATGTGACAATCCGTATATGCAAAGATATGAGAAGTTAAGGTTTGATGCCGGAAAAATGGGGCATACGCTTATAATAGGACGTTCCGGAAGCGGAAAAAGTGAGCTGCTCCATACAATACTGGAACGATCGGATGGTAATTGTTCGGTTTACATAATTGATCACGGTGGCGGCCGGCTAAAGGATCAGTCTGACAGAACATATTGCGGTGGTTATATAAGTGAAGAAGACAATGAGGACATAGAACGTCTCATGATTTTCATCGAAGAGATGATTACAGTCGCAAGGAAGCACAGTGAAAAAACGGTTGTGGGCACTATGTCTGTATTACTTGTATTTGACGGGTTCGGAAGCATTGAAAACTCATCTGAAGAATTTCGGGATCGTATTACCCGTATACTGAATATGGGAAGATCGGCAAGTGTTACGGTTGTTGCCGCTTCCTGCGAAGTGCCTTCGGGAAAAATATCCCGGCTGTTTGAAACATTCCTGTTTCTCGGAGATGAGGATCCCTACACGGTCTCTCAATATCTTAAGGTCTCACCGAGGGATGTTCCCGTCATACAGTATAGGCCGGGAAGGGGTGTGGGACTGATTGACGGTGTACCTTTGGAATTCCAGACCGTTAAAGGCGGGGTTCACCTCGGGAATTCACCTCCGGGAGGGATAAGAGCCGCAAAGTTCCCGAGCGTTCCTAAACCGGCAACACTTGAAGTGATGATTAAAACAGCAATTGCAGATGCTGATGGGGCGAGGAGCCTGCCTGCCGGCTATGAGGTAAAAAGCGGAAAAATATACACTCTTCCGATGCAAACAGCTAACTGCATCCTGATATTCGGAAGGACGTACAGCGGAAGACATACACTTCTGTCTAACATATCTGTAACTGCCGCAAGATACGGCATTGCCTGCGTTTATGTACAGTCATATGAGGCATTTATATCGGCCTTAAGAAAACCGGAGAGAAGAATTATAGTGACAGTGGAGAGTATTACACGGATACTTGATGATTTTTACAAAGAAACAAGGAGCGAAAAAGAGGAAGAGGAACTGGCAGGGTATCTGACAAACCCTTTTACCGCAAATCGAAGAGAAAAGGATGGGAAACTGATTGTCGGCCTTATAGATAACGAAGCAAAAATGAGATTTGCCGGAAGGAGAGTTTTTGAGGAAATGTGCATGCATATTTACGGCATATCACTGGGTGGAAAACTTGACGAAAACAGGATATTCGATTATTCCTACCTTCCCTATTCGCAAATGCAAAAATCACAAAGTAGAGGATATGCAACAATCCTGAAATATGATGAAAATCACTTTTTCGGGGACGTAATAATTCCGGTTGAAATATGATGTGGATAACTCAAAACTCCAATTATACAAAGGTTAAGTAACATATGATATCTATAGAACTGATACTACCGAAAGAGAATAAAAGACTTTGCGTAAGGGTCGGGGAAAAAATGTCAGTAAAGGAGTTCAAGTGCTTTTTGTCACGTTTTTACAATGTCAAATATGACAAGATTCTGATGATTACATCCGAAAAAAACGTGACCGATGACATGACTCTTACAGAGGCGGGAATGTATACGGGAAGCGGGGTGATAATTGACAATGGGGATCCTTGAGATAGATTACCGGCTGCTGAGGGATAAGACAGTGCAGCTGACGGAACTGTATATGAGGCTTAACGAAGAGATAGGTAAAATAGCCGGATATACGGCAAATACTGATATTTTCTGGAACGGAGGGGCTAATGAGGCATACATGGCATCTGCGGTAAAGGATATTACCGACATAGGAGTCTTTCTGGGACGTATCGGGAGAACACTGGAAATACTACGAAAAATGCTGGAGCTGTATATTCAAAATGAGAGAAAAGTTCAAAGGCTGATAGGAGATTATATGCATGAGAGAAAAAACAAAATATGAGATTGAGATGGATTATCTTCGGGCAATGGATCAGGCAAAGGAACTTGACAGACTGGCTGATGATCTGAGCCGGATTGCCAATAACGGGATCGAGTCCGCATTCCTGATACTGAAAAACCACTGGAGGGGTGATTCAAATGAGTCAATAGAACTTGCCGGAAGGAACACAACAGCCGAAATCTACAGAACTGCGGAGGATCTTGCGAATACCGCCAGGAGTATCAGATCGACTGCAAATATAGTATACAGGGCAGAAAAATCTGCTTTAAATATGATATTTTGACCCAAATAGTCGATAGTTATGTTAACAAGAAAGGAGAAAATAACGTATGTCATTTTATCAAGTGGACAGCAGGCAGTTAAGAACAAAAAAAGATGAACTTTTAGGTCTTGTGCATCGGTTCAGACAGGAAAAGGAAAATCTTTGTGCAAAGGAGAGTGCACTTAAAACTATGTGGGAGGGTGAAGCAAACGAGAGGTTTCACAGTGAATTTATGCGAAGCTCCGGGCAGATGGATTCCTTTGCCGATACAATAATCAGGTATCTGAATGCAATTGAGACCATTGCGCAGAGATATGACCGGGCTGAAGAGAAGAATATAGGGAGGGCTATGTAATGAATACAATGCTTAAAGTTACGCCGGAAAAGCTTATTGAAGCGGCAGGCGATTTTCAAAGTACGGAGGCCAATGTCAGGAGTCTTACGGAGGAGATGATATCCATTGTGGACAGTTTGAAGCCTGTCTGGCAGGGTGAGGCTGCAACAGGCTTTGCAAACAGGTTTGCTGCACTGTCTGACGACATGAATAAACTCTATGCCCTAATCAGAAAGCACGCCGATTCGCTTACGGATATAGCGAATGAATATATTCAGGCGGAGAATGACAGCGGCAGTATCACAGCGGATCTTGCAGGGGAGGCAGTAATTTGAGTATGCGTGTATGCGGCCAGACACTTGTGCTTGTCGATAATGATGCGACAGTTAGCGAAGTTAACCGGAAGATAGTTAAAACCACTCTTAAATACCTCTTTTACCATAAAAAAGAGGACAGGACCTTCTGCCTTAATACATATGAGCACGATATTCTGTCGGAGGAGGAGTATAAGGATGATGTTAGTGACCTTGTATGCGAGGCCGACATGCTGGAGTTTGCCGCAAAGGATTCCAATTTGTGCGATACACTCTCGGAGATTGTAGGAAGATGGAAGGCATCGGATTTTGCCTGCAGGGATATTCTTGTGTTCTCGGACGGGATCGAAGGGGCTGCAACAGGCCATGAGAAAGAGGAACTGTATTATCTTCTTGAGAATTCGGGCTACCCTGTCTATGTTGTAATGCTTAATCAGGAAAACAATGCTTCGGAGAAAAAGGTGCTCTCGGCTATAGCCACTACAAGCGGAGGGAGAATTTTTGAGACGGATTTTAAGGGCTCCGATGCCGGGATCGACAGACAACTGACAGAGATGATTTTTTCCGCGATGGACGAGTATGCTCTTGTTCACTGGAAAAAGTACGAGGAGGGGACCGAAGATCAGGCTGAACCCGAAATTCCTGAAGAAGAAAACATCACGGATATTGCAGAGCCGGTGGATAGCATGGAAGAGGATGAGACGGTGCAGGAGATCGGAGAGGCCGGAAAAGTCATATATGAATACGATGACTCCCCGGGATTTTTTGAAGGGTCCGGAGCATTTGTTCTGGCGGCCGTACTTATCGTAATTGGACTTATTGTTGGTATTCTCGGCGGATTTATCATTATGAAGCGCCGAAAGGCCGAGTATGACGGAAATAGTTGCCGGGATCGGGAAGATGACGAAGAAGAGTATTTTGAGGATTTTGAATTAAACGGAGTCGAGACTGTAATGCTCGGAGACAGCGCAAGCGAAACGAGGCTTCTTGATGCAGGCGGAAGGTTTGTCACGCTAACAGACTGTGAAAGCAGCAGGGCATACAAAATTGCACTTTGCGGCAGTATGAGTATAGGCAGGGGCGGGTGTGATGTGACCATAACGGGTGATGATGCTCTGTCAAAGCGGCACTGCGAATTGTATGAAGATGAGGGTGATGTATATGTTAAGGATCTTGCCTCTTCAAACGGTACAAAAGTCAACGGTGTGAGGATAAGTGCGATAAAGCTGGAAAATGATGACAGACTGACTATAGGTGCAAGAACGTATGCAGTGGGGATAGAGTGATGGGATATACCGAGCAGGAATTACTGCTTTTATCAAATTTTGCATATATACCTGCATGCTTATCCAACAAGCCGCTGGGAGATATAATAAACAGCTACAAAACAGCGGACGGTGAATTTACACCCGAAAGCGTTAGTGCTGCGGCTGCAGGGGGCGGAATGAGCACAGAGGATGTGGTGACGGTGTTTAGCCGGATGGATGAGAGAATACAGGAAAATCCCGAATTCGGATTACTATCTGCCAGCCGCCGTCTGGAAGAGGCTGATGTACGGGCTATATGCTATACGGACCCGAAGGATGAAGATCCCGTTGTGGTGTTCAGAGGAACCGGAGGAACAAAAGAAGCGTGGAGCGATAACTTTGACGGGGCGTATTACAAAGATACAAGGATTCAGAGTGTGGCATCCGATTTTGTGAAGTACGAGTGCGGGATATATAAGGACATTGTCGTTACGGGGCATTCCAAAGGCGGAAATATGGCGCAGTACGTGACTGTGAAAAATGAAGAAAAGATAGAATCGTGCCTGTCATTTGACGGGCAGGGTTTCGGAGATGATTTTATAAACGAAAATCCCATGCTTATAGCAAAAGCAGCCCCAAAGATTAAATCCATATCCGCATACAATGATTTTGTTAACATTCTGCTTACATGCATAGCGGGGACCTGTATATATGTTAATAATGCCCCTTCTGCAAAGGATGCCCACTCATCTGTAACACTTCTGACAGAAAATACCTTTGATGAGGAGGGATATTTTACGAGCATAAGAGGAAGAGGAGCAGTGTCTGCACTGCTTGATGCCTTAACGGACAGAATGTGCGACACCCTGGAACCTCTTGATTTAAAAGAGAAGGAGACGCTGGGAACGATCGCGGGAAGTACAATATCGGGACTTCTGTGTACCCCTCCCGACAGGGTGTTGACGGACTGCGCAGCCCCTGTGTTAGGTGCATTTGCCGGAGAGTTCATAAAGAAGGTCACCGGGAAATTATATACGCCTATAGCAAAAGAGCCATTGGCGGCAAATTACGCGGGAATAAACATGAATGAATGTACAAGAGCTGCCAATCTTCTGTCAGATCAGGTAATGCTTATGGAAGGTATTATGCGTTCTATAGACCATGTCAGGAGAAATCTTGCTTATACCACATCTTCCAAGATCTGCGCCGAACATAAGCTTAACGATACATGCGAAAACATAATGAGAATAAAGGAGGCCATAGAAAGGTTATCTGATCTTACCGGAATGGTCATGACAATGTATGAGAGGTGTGAGACAGATGCACAGGCATTACTGCACCTTTAAATACCGCATATTATTTGCCATGGTTTTGATGATATTGTTTCTCTGCATGGAGGAATAATATACAATGTCCTGATTTGACAGTTTAAAACCGTGTTCTATTGCAGATTCTATGTGGTAGATGTTGACAATGTCCTTTTTACATTTGATAAAGCAACCGTAGGGCTCGAGCTGCCTTTCGATAGATTTGACCGAATCGGTCGCATCTAGAAACTCGCCACTTGAGAGGCACAGCCTTGTAAGGAATTTTTCAAGGGGAATAGCCCTTATAAGTTCGTCATACTGGAGAAATCGGGTGTCTTTCTGACACCTTGCCTCAATAAGAGGAGTTCTGCGCTTCGCCCACTCAAGAGCTACATCGACGAGATGACTTACCTGACCTTTGGTCAGAGGCTTTTCGATATAGACTATATCTTCCGGGGCATTAACGTAAGATGTATAGTTTATTGAAGACTGGCACAGGACAATAGGGGCTGCTATACCGCGAAGCCGGAGCTTTTTTGCGATCTCCATACCGTTGGAGGCTCCCTCGGTTATATCGACAAAGAAAATGTCGTATTTGACCGGAGTGGTCATAAGCGCTTCTTCGCTCCCGAAGGAGTCTATATAGAGGACATCATAGTCTTCGCGAAGTCTTGTATCCTTTTCTCTCTCAAGCAGCCTTTCAAGCTGTTTTCTGTCGGCTATATTGTTGTCGCAGATTGCAAGATAGATTGTCATGATATTCCTCCGTGTTTAATAAGGATAGGCTTAGCATATTGTCACATATATGATCACATTAATCAGAGTATTCTGAAGGAAAAGGGAGACAGAAAGATCAGATAAGCGATCACAAGCAACTGGATTCCGAGAATTACCGGAATCCCGATATAAAAGGTGCTCTTTTGCGTTTTATGCCTGAATGTTTGCATACCAATAAGGCACCCTATGCTGCCGCCGAAAATGGCAAACAAAAACAGGGTGGCCTCGGGGATTCGCCACTTGTTGCGCCGGGCTTTGCTTTTATCGATCCCAAAAGCAGTAAACCCGGCAAGATTGATAGCAACAAGATATATTGCAATGTATGAAATAACGATCATAGGTGATTATTTCTTTTTATTTACTTCCTGCATCTTCATGGCGCGGACTTTGCAGGACAGCCCGAACAGATTGATAAATCCGGTAGCATCATGGTGATCGTAGAGGTCTCCCGTTGTAAAACTTGCAATACTCTCATTGTAGAGAGAATAGGGAGATGTTGTGCCGGCTTTGATGATATTGCCTTTGTACAGCTTGAATTTAACCTCGCCGGTCACATATTTCTGTGTGCTTTCAATGAATGCGCATACAGCCTCACGAAGAGGAGTGAACCATTTTCCTTCATATACTATCTGTGCCAGCTTGTTTCCCATGTCTTTTTTAAGGGCATATGTGTCGCGGTCGAGAATGAGTTCTTCAAGCTGCTGGTGAGCTTCCATAAGGATTGTTCCTCCGGGGGTCTCATATACGCCGCGTGATTTCATGCCGACAACGCGGTTCTCCACGATATCGACTATACCGATACCGTGCTTGCCGCCCAGTTTGTTTAAGGTGCGGATTATATCGGAAACTTTCATCTTCTTGCCGTTAATACTTGTAGGAACACCGGCCTCGAAAGTCATGGTAACATACTCGCTTTCATCGGGAGCTTTTTCGGGAGATACGCCGAGTACGAGAAGATGATCGTAATTAGGCTCGTTTGCGGGATCCTCCAGCTCCAGCCCTTCGTGGCTTATATGCCAGAGGTTTCTGTCACGGCTGTAGCTGTTATCGGCCGAGAAGGGAAGATTGATGCCGTGATCGTTGCAGTATTTGATCTCCGATTCACGGGAGTCAAGGGTCCATTTGTCATCGCGCCATGCTGCAATGATCTTAAGATCAGGAGCAAGTGCTTTGATTGCAAGTTCAAAGCGGATCTGATCATTTCCTTTGCCGGTCGCACCGTGGCAGATGGCGGAAGCCCCTTCTTTGCGGGCTATTTCCACGAGTCTTTTTGCGATAACGGGCCTTGCCATGGACGTTCCGAGAAGATATTTATTCTCGTAAACGGCACAGCCCTGAACGCACGGAACAACGTATTCGTCACAGAATTCGTCAATGACGTCTTCTATATACAGCTTGGTGGCGCCGCTTGCCTTGGCACGCTCCTCGAGCCCGTCGAGTTCGCTCTCCTGCCCGC
>DGUG01000101.1:11250-12473 GCA_002394535.1 Lachnospiraceae bacterium UBA4316 | reverse complement strand
GCTTGCTGAGGCTGTTCATTGGCCTGGGAGAGCATGCTTGTTCCCGCCTGAACAAGAACCTGAAGCTTTGTATATTCTACCATTTCCTCAGCCATATCAACATCTTTGATTGTCGAGTATGAATTCTCCAGATTCTCCGTTGTCTCCGCAAGGGATGCAACTGTTGATTCCAGTCTGTTCTGGTATGCACCGAGTCCCGATCTGGCGGATGATACATATTCAATAGCATCTCTGATCGCTTCTATTGACTTCCTCGCACCTTCTTCCGTACGCATATCTATAGGATCATCTATTATCTTGCCTGTAGAGTCTTCTTTTGTTACTCCGATGCCGATAGACTTTGAATCCATTTTGGGAATTACAACCTGTATTTCCTGTCCTGCCTTTGTTCCCACCTGGATCTTCATACCGCCTATTCCGGTAATATCGATCTCTATATCATCATCCGGATGATCCTTTTCGGTATATGACAGCATAAGCCTTGATCCGTCATCAAGGGTAGCCGTGCAACGACCGTCCTCACATACAACGCTTTTAAGGGTCGGAACCGGTTTACCCTTCTTATCTGTTAAAGTCGGCTTATCCAAATTGGCGATATTGAGTTTATACTGTCCTTTCGGAAAATCAACATCGTAATCAACAACTTTAACAGTGGTAAGCATATTAGTTATATACCCCTTCATTGACTGTTCGCCGCCCAGAAGGTTCTGTGTATTATACTCACTATCCTTTGCTATGCGGTCGATCTCATCTCTGAGAGCGTTCACTTCCTTCTGTATAGCCTCTCTGTCGGATGTGGTGAGTGTTCCGTTAGAAGCCTTAACAGCAAGTTCATTCATACGCTGGAGCATGTTATGAACTTCCGTAAGTGATCCGTCGGCTGTCTGAACGACATTTACGGCATTGCTTGCATTATCTTTTGCTTTATAAAGGCTCCTGATCTGTGCATTCATCCTGTTGGAAACAGCCATTCCCGCCGGTGAATCCTTGGCATGATTGATCTTGAAGCCTGACGATAATCTCTCGGTCGAAGCGGCATTCTTTTCTTCGTTGGTCCTAAGTACGCTCTGTGCTATGAGTGCCTGCATATTTGAGTTGATCTTCATAAGTTATCTCCTTCCGATATGATACCTTGAGAGCCACGCCATTAGAAGCTCGCTTCGCTCGGGCGTGGCCTACGTGCTGTAAAGTTTTCATAGAAAACTTTACACCACCTACCCTAC
>DGUG01000101.1:1313-11132 GCA_002394535.1 Lachnospiraceae bacterium UBA4316 | reverse complement strand
GTAACCTGCCGGCCACCTGCCGGTACATATCCGTCATTACGTGCATTTCTTGAAAATACATACGACAGATTCGCCGTTTCCATATTTTCACGCTTAAAGCCTTCTTTTATTTTATCGTCAATACGGTTCAAATTATCAACCCCGGCACGTGAATCGGATACGATAAATCCGTCTACTCCGGAGGCTTTAAGTCCGAATGAGGCTTCAACTCTTCCGTAATCTTCCGACTCAAATGACACTTTGACTTTTCCTGCTTCATCTTCATTATGAACTATTGTTAAGTGCACACTTGTCCAGCCGTCGGAAAGCTTGACCGGAACTTCATAGCTCTCTCTGTTTGCAAGAGATGCTGCAAATCCTATCTGCTTATAGATCATTGAATATGTGCGTACATCCTCATACGTCTCCGAATTAAGGGAATTTATCCTTGCGACTTTTTCCGCTTTTTCCAGAAATCTTTCATAGCTAGCCGCTGCACTTTCCCTGTCATTCAGGCTGTCAGCCAGCTTTTCGGCATCTTCTGAGGAAAGAATCTGATCTTCCGTCTTCTTATCATCTTCTTCCATAGATCCGCCGCCGGAAAACAGCTTTTTATATCCTTTTCCCATTCCCCCGGTCATAGCGCCCGCTGCAACTATATTATCAACCGTAACCGGCTCCGATATTGCGGTAAGAATATCCGTTGCTTCCTTATTGATCCTGCCTGCAGCCCTTATCTCGCGCTGTTTTTCCTCAACATAATCTTTATCGGGCTTCGAATCCATAAGCTGCGTAAATGTTCTTGCAAGCTGAGCGGTAATCGAATCTCCCCTTTGTGTAAGCTCTTCCAGGAATCCGAAATCATCATCTATAACAAATTCCTCACCCGTCCTGCGGTTTGACCTTGATGCCTCAAGCATATTCTCCAGAGTGAGTTCTTTTCCGGAGGAGAGAACGTTTCCTATAACCTTTCCGTCCTGCTTCTCAACCGCATTAAACAGTCTGTACATTCCGATAAAAGTCTGTTTCTCGTCTTCGGTGATATTACCGCTCTTTTCAAGCCTTAACAGGAACCTTGAATACTTTTCCCCTGTCTCTTCGAATGACTCTTCGGAAAGTGATTTTTCAAGATCATATATGCTCTCCGAAAGAGGGTTATGACCTTCACGGATCATAGACAGCGTTCTTGCCGGTGTCATGAGCGATATTACTCTTTCAACGGAGTGTGTAGCCTCTCTTATCTCATCAACCGATTCTTTGTTAATCATCATACCGGCATATCCGAGAGTTCTGACAGCTTTACGGTTTGCATCGTTAAGATCCATGTCAAGGTCGGTAAGTATCTCATCAACGTTTCTGAATGCTTTACGGATGGAATCTCCCATATCGGCTCTCGGTGCGGTCATAAGAGCTTCATACGACTCCCCGGCCCTTTGATAGGTCGCAGCAGTAACAGCGCCGTCCCTTGCTATACTCCCGAGGTTAAAATCATCCGATGAAGATTTCTCGGCAATCGTCCTTAAGGGAACCGAGGGAATCTCATTTAATACGGAAACCGTCTGCTTGTACAGATCTATTCTGCCGTCAAGTTCCGCATCGGCTTCATGAGTATCTACCCCTTCATTCTGCCCGTTGTTATCCATCAGAAGCGGGGCATAGAATTCTCTTTCCGCTTTTTTGAGCTCCTCGACGAGTTGCTCTAACGGCTCTGTTTCAACATTAATCCCTTTTCGAAGAAGTGTAAGGTTTGCTTCCTTCGTCATTACAAGCCTTACCTCTTCAAGCTGTCTGCGCCGTGTCAGATCGGCAGGGTCTTCCATATTCTTAAATGTTTCGACTATTTCCGAAGCCTTCTCGTACAGGCTCTGTGTCTTAGTTATATCTGCCGTCTTCGGACTTCTTCCGTCTTCTATGGCAACTGTCATCGCCGCTATAAGATCTTCGGGACGGGCAGGAACTTCGATATCTTTTATCTCTTCATATGCACCAAGCGTTTCCCTTGTTAACGGAAGCTCATGCATTACTACCCACTTTGCATCCTCAATGGTCTCTTCAGTATTTTCAAGTCCTGCCTCTTTAATAACTTCGGATACCTGATCTTTTAGATCATCCCAGCTTGACTTCGTATATTCCGATCCGGCATAGGTTGCGGCACCGTCAAAATGTACTCCGCCTGTAGACAATCCGGTATTTGCGGCAGAGTACTCCGCTCTGTACAAATTATCAACCGTAGGTGCCATGTCTTCCCTTATCATAAAAGCCATTGCTTCATCCGAAAGAGGTTTCAGATTCTGCGCCATCATAACGGTTTCCTTAATCTGTGAAATATTGTCTCCGGTATCGGGAAGATCGGATGCCGTAAGTGTATCGGCAATGATTTTTCCCGCATTTATCGAGTTGCCAAGGACAGCCTTGATATCATCCTCAGTCAGATCATCATTATAGCCGGCGATAGTAACACCGCTCTCCGCCATTTTGATCTTGATCCTGTCAAGATTCGTAACAGTCTCACCCGCAGGAATACTTGTCGGGTTGACACCGTCCTCCATCAGCTTTGCGAAATCTTCGTCAGACACGGAATTAGACATTACGGCCATGTAATCTCTCTGTACGGAAACATCTGTCATACCGGCCATCTGCGCAATCTCTTCCGCAGATTTCAGCTCTTCCTTACCGTATGCAGCGTTCTCCCTAACTTTGCCCGTAATGTCTAAGGAAAATCCCATCTCCTGCGTTCTCATCCTTGATATGTCAGAAGAGGGTTTGCTATATGTAATATCCATATCTGTACGATTCGCGTTATGATTATTAATCATTTCAATATTCATAAGCTTCCCTTTACACCACCTAGTGTACAGATCTAATATTTTCAATACATATTTCGGACATCTTCCCCGAAAACTTTATATTAAAAGACCTCTTCACTCTTGAAGAGGTCTCATATGCAGTATTATACATTAAAACTCAAAGATTGCCGCACCGTATGCAGGAAGCGGATATGCAATCGAATAATCCCTGCCGTCCCAGCTGACCTTATCAGCCGTAAATACCTTTTTCTTCGAAGGTTCGGAATTGCCTCCGAAGCACTTATCATCCGATGACAGAAGGAGCTTGTACTTTCCGCTTTTTGGAACTCCCACCCTGTAATCGCCTCTTTCTATAGGTGTAAAATTCAAAACGAACAACAGGCTCTTTTTCCGGGATCTGTCGTAGCGGACGAATGAGTATATACTCTTGTAAGTATCATCCGCATTGATCCATGAAAATCCACCTTCTTCATGGTCAAGCTCATACAAACAGGGATATTCGTTATAAAGCTTTAAGAGTTCACGAACATAGCTTTGCATTCCCGAATGAAGATTGTCTTCAAGAAGAGGCCAGTCAAGCTCCCTTTCTTCGCTCCATTCCGAATCCTGTGCGAATTCCTGACCCATGAACAGAAGCTTCTTTCCGGAATGTCCAAGCATATATGTATAACCCACGCGGAGATTCGCAAATTTATCGACATAAAATCCCGGCATCTTGTTCAACATCGAACACTTAAGATGTACTACCTCATCATGTGATAGTACAAGGATGTACTTTTCCGCATGATTATAACTCATGGCAAAAGTCATCTTATAATGATTGTCTCTCCTGAATATAGGATCAAGCTTCATATAGTCACAGAAGTCATGCATCCATCCCATATTCCACTTGAAAGTAAATCCGAGACCGTCGTTTTCCGGAATATCCGTAACCTTCGGCCATGCAGTTGACTCTTCCGCGATCATCATAACTCCGGGGAAGACACCCTTTACATATGAATTCAGATGCTTGAAGAACTCTATTGCCTCCAGGTTGTAGTTTCCGCCATACTTGTTCGGTATCCACTGTCCGTCCTTCTTGCCGTAATCAAGATAAAGCATGGATGCAACCGCATCAACACGTAGTCCGTCGATATGATATTCCTTCAGCCAGAATATTGCATTTGCAATGAGGAAATTCTTGACCTCCGATTTTCCGTAGTCAAATATCTTGGTTCCCCAGTCCGGATGCTCACCTTTTCTCGGATCTGCATATTCAAACAAAGCCTGTCCGTCAAAATCAGCCAGCCCGTGTGCATCTCTCGGAAAATGTGCGGGAACCCAGTCAAGTATCACACCAATGTTGTTCTTGTGGAATTTATTGACCATATATGCGAAGTCTTCACACGATCCGTATCTGGTAGTAGGTGCATAATACCCGGTAACCTGATATCCCCATGAACCGTCGAATGGATGCTCCGCAATGCCGATAAGCTCGATATGAGTATAATGCATATCAAGAAGGTATTCCGTCATTCTGTCGGCAAACTCACGATAGTTGTAGAATCCCTCATCTTCACGACCCGGATGTCTCATCCATGATCCGATATGACATTCATAAATAGCAATAGGTGATTCGAAAAGATTTGCCTCGGCTCTTTTTTTCATCCATGCCGAGTCACTCCAGCGTATCTTGGATATGTCTGTTGTAACGCTGGCCGTTCCCGGGCGAAGCTCGGCTTTGTTGGCAAAGGGATCGGCCTTATACAGTTTTACTCCGTTGCTTGTAGTGATAAGAAATTTATACAGACAGTCAATACCCATTCCCGGAATAAATATTTCATATATTCCGGCGGGCTCGAGCCTTGTCATCTGATACTCGTCTTCGTTCCATCCGTTATAATCCGAGATCAGATGAACTTCCTTTGCATTCGGTGCCCATACGGCAAAATATACACCCTTCTTACCGCCCTTTGTGCATAGATGCGCACCAAGTTTTTTGTAGATATCATAATGAGTACCTGTACCAAAATAGTACATGTCCATATCCGAAACAAACGGACTGATCTTCTTGGATTCCGCCATTTCAAACCCCCTTGACCTGTTAAATATTTAGTTCAGAAAATCCTTCTCTCTCAGAACAATGTAGTCATCATCGTCATATCTCTTCGCAAGAAGGAAGTCCATAAAATGCGCCATATTCTTGCGATCAACATGATGTATGGCATTATCCACTATCTCAATGACCTCATCTACCGTGACTACATGATCTATTGTCTGCATATCACCGATCTTGTTGTAAAGAGCAAGCGTTCCCATATCATCTATGCTGTACTCAAGCTCTCTTGCGTAACCCTTTGCATAAGCAACAAGATCCGAATTGGAAAAATCATCTATTACTATTCTTGCATCGAAAACCGACTTTGTCTCGACACATCCGTTAAGGAGCGGCTCAAGAGTTTCCTTCTCGCCTTCAAATACCACAAGAATGTAGTCAACTTCATTCTGTAATGATTCTGTAATGGCATTTACAGTAATGGGAGTAAGACCACCTGCATTTTCGACTATAAGCGCCCCGTTACGCAGTTTTTGAAGCGTCATCGGGATATTCTTCTTGTTAAGGGCCTCTCCGGAAATCTTGGCAACCTTACCCGAGAATGTGGAATCCATTGTCTGGATCGCTTTTACTATATCGATCGCAAGTCCTTTTCTTCCGAAATTCTCAGAGCCCATAACAATTACGTTGCCGTGGGATGCTTCCATTTTCATGTCATCCATAACGTCAACAATCTGGGCTTTAAGCGATTCTATTCCTTCAAATCTTCCGAAGATAGCCATTTCGGTATCATCAAACTCACGACGGCTGGTCACGTTTTCTTCAAGTTTCATCCACGAGGGATGATTTGCCTTCTTGGAAGACTCCTCTTCTGCCGAGTATTCCTCTTCAATCCCGGCTTCATATCGCATCCTGGCCTCAATCTCTTCCTGAGGTATGGGACGAGTCTTGAGCATATCATCAACCTCATCAGGCTGATCTATTGTCTCAAGTTCCTCAACCTCTCCAAGATCATCAACATTATACGGATACTGTATGGGGGCAGTCATTCCGTGACGTATAACCGAAGCTTCATTATTTGCAGGCTCAGATTCTTTTTCTTTGACTTGTTCTTCTGCTTTCCCTTCCGTCAACGGCTCGGCAGGTTCTGATGCCTCAGGCATTTGTTCATGTTCCGGTTCGCGTATCGGTTCTTGTGCAACCTCTTCCACGACCTCGTCTTCCGGAAGATCAGGCTGCTCAACTTCTTCAATCTCTTCGGTTTCCCCGTAATCCTCCGGTTCCGGCTCTTTTACAGGTTCCGGTGCTTTATCCTCCGTCTCCGGAAGTTCTCCCGTCATACGTTTAACAAGCTCAACATCCTCTTTTCTGATCTGAGCTATGTTTCCGCCGTATTCTTCGGCGAGTGTAAGCTTTCTCCCCGAAGGAAGTACATCCCCGGAAAGAGGTATATCGGCATCCGGTAAAATATCAGGAATCGCTTCCGTAATGGAAGTCGTAGCAGGTCCGTTGATCCTTGCCCCCGATTCCGTTCTCTTGACATTCTCTCTTTCAAACACGGGAGAAGGAATGGTTGTTCTTGTAACAACACCCTTTTTATCATCCTTAATTACCTCTTCGGTAACTTTGTTTTCCTCTTCCTTAACTTTACCGCCCTGATTGTCCGCCTGTGTCTGCTCAGACGGTCTAGTCGGGTCCGGTTCTGTATTTACGGCATTTTCAATACCCGGGATAACTCCGGCAAGCTGTGCCATTATATCCTGAGTCTGCTCTTTTGTCTTGTTGAGTATCTGCTGTTTACGCTGCTCTTCCCCGTTTTTCTTTTTCTCCTCCCAGTCTCTCATGAAATCGCTAAGATCTATCTGGCCGGGAACCTGCTCGTCCTCCGGATTGACAGTCTCCTGGGGCTGCTGAATCTGCTGAACCGGTTGCGGCTGCTGAGCCGGCTGGGGTTGTAACTGCTGAGGTTGCGGTTCCTGAATCTGCGGTTCCCGGGGTTGTTCGACCGGCTGCGGCTGCTGTACTACGGGCTGCTCATAAACAGGCTGCTGTTCATATACGGGCTGCTGATAGACAGGTTGCTCATATACAGGCTGCTGTTCATATGCGGGCTGTTGATAGACAGGCCCTGCCTGATTGAGCTGCTGCATGAATTGTTCCTGTGATTGATCATATAACTGGGAAGTCACTCCGTAATAAGGAGTAGGAATGACATTTTGCTCCTTGGCATAGAACTCTTCCATATTTCTGGCGAGTTCTTCCTGAAGGTTCATTGTAGAATACTTGTCATTGCTGTACGGAGCGATCTGAATATCCGATGTCTGCGTAAAATCACTGTGTGCCGGTTGAACAGGCTGCTGTACACTCTGTACGGGCTGAGCCGTCTGTGCAGGCATAGGGTTTCCGTTTCCCTGCGGATTATTACCTGCATTTGAAAGCATTGATCCCGTATCGCCACCCATCGGTGCGGTTTCATAAGGGCTTGCGCCTTTTGCGTATATCGGCATCGACTGTGTCTCATATATATGAACAGTCTCTTCTGTCTCCCCTGTAGGAATCTTCGGAGCATCATAAACTCCGTCATACTTCTGCTGCTGCTCTTTTGTAAGCGGAGAATGCTGCATCTTTAATTCGAGAGCCTTCCTGACATAAGGTCCGTCTCCGAACCAAAGAGCAAGCTCATCGCAGGTTTCCACGCACTTGGTCTCCTGTCCGTCCTTATGATACAAAAGCGCCAGTTCATAGGCCCATTTTTCCGTATATTCCGCCCTTTTGAACTCTTCCAGAAGAGAAATCTTCTCTTCAAGAGGCACATCCTGAGCATCGTAAATCTTATAAAGCAGAACATATCTGTTTGTGTCGTGGGGTTTTAGGTGAACATATTCCCTGTAGTAGTCAATCGCATCGGGAATCTCATCAAGCTTAATGGCAAGCTCACAAAGGGCATAGACAACATTTGCCCTGTCGGGATATCTTTCATAAGCCAGAAGAAGTATATCTCTGGCTTCCGAGTAGTGCTTTGTGACTTTATAAATCTCGCTGACCGTACACAACATAGAGAAGCTCTTAACTCTTCTCCAATCGATCGTATCTGCTATGTCCATCGCTTCCTGGAAACGATGCTCTTTGATCAATGATTTTATCTGGTCGGCACAGACCTGATATTCGTATTTATCCAAAACAAAAACTCCTTAGGCACAACATGTGCCCATTATTTCGCTATTTTATCATAGTCATTGTACTATGTCAAAATATTGGAGAGATCGGCAAACTGTTGCAAACTAAGGGCTTCCCCTCTTATCTTTTCTGAAATATCAAGCTCTGCAAGGGCTTTTTCAATATCTTCTTTAGAATAATCAAGACCGGAAAAATTTGTGACAGCGTTTACAAGGGTTTTTCTCCTTTGGTTAAATGCGGCACGAATAAGAGAAAACATGAGTTTTTCATCTGTGACTTCAACTTCGGCCTCCTTACGTACAGTCAATCTGATAACACCGGATCCGACTTTTGGCCGGGGCATAAAACAGTTCGGCGGAACATTTGCTGCAATGTATGTATCGGCATAATACTGAACAGCCAGAGACAGTGCTCCGTAATCCTTTGTTCCGGGACCTGCCTGCATTCTCTGGGCCACTTCCTTTTGTACCATTATCGTAATGCTCTCAACAGGCAGATGATTTTCAAGAAGGCTCATCACTATGGGAGTGGTAATATAATAAGGAAGATTGGCAACAACTTTAACACTCATTCCCGAGAACTCGTCTCTGATCAGCTTATCAAGATCTGTTTTCATCACATCCGCATTTATGATCTTAACGTTATCATATCCGGACATGGTTTCGCTTAGTATGGGAATAAGCTCCTTATCTATCTCAATTGCGACTACTTTTGATGCAGCTTCGCACAGTCGCTGTGTCATAGTCCCGATTCCCGGGCCTATCTCAATGACCCCGTCTTCCTTCCCGATAAGAGCCGCATCAACTATCTTATCAAGGACATGCTCGTCTATCAGGAAGTTCTGCCCGAATCTTTTTTGGAATGAAAAACCGTATTTATTTATAATACTTGCCGTGCTTTTTGCGCTTCCAAGATCTGCCATTATTTTCCGAATAACCTCACTGCATTATTATATGTAACTTCTTCAACCTCCTGTACGGATATCCCTTTGATATCCGCAATTTCCCTGATTATATACGGAAGATACTCCGATGTGTTCCTCTTACCTCTGTTCGGAACCGGTGCCATATAGGGTGAATCCGTTTCGGTCATTATACGCTCAAGCGGGGTGTACTCAACTACTTCCTTCAGTTTTCTGCCGTTTTTAAAGGTAACGACTCCTCCCACTCCGATATAGAATCCCGCATCCAGAAACTGCCTTGCAACCTCTACACTGTATGAAAAACAATGTATAATGCCCCCGACCTTTTCTGCATTTTCTGCCTTTATAATATCATATGTGTCCTTTGCGGCCTCTCTTGAATGCACAATGATCGGAAGGTTTGTCTCAAGGGCAAGGTTTATCTGTCTTGCAAACCATTTCTTCTGTATGTCGCGCTCCGGCTCATCCCAGTAATAATCAAGTCCTATTTCGCCTATTGCTACTACATTATCATCTTCCGTATATTCTTTAAGCTGTGCCATATCATCTTCCGTAAGATCTTTGCACTCTTCCGGATGAACCCCAACCGCCGCCAGAAACTCAGGGTATTTATGAGCAAGTTCCATGCTCTCCCGGCTCGAATCCATTGACGCACCGATGTTAACAAATCTGCCCACGCCCGCTGCCAAGGCTCCTCTTATGGCATCTTCCCTGTCATCATCAAACGCCTTGTCATCAAAATGTGTGTGTGTTTCGTAGATCATGTATATCTCCGGTCCTGTTCAAATATTATCATTGTGCCGATTTTTCCTAAAAAATCCTTGCAATTCAAAAAACATTATAATATAATAGCACTTGCGTTACAAATCGGATGCGCGCTTAGCTCAGTTGGTAGAGCA
>DGUG01000101.1:0-1222 GCA_002394535.1 Lachnospiraceae bacterium UBA4316 | reverse complement strand
TTCGAGCCCCTGATCGCGCACTAAGGCCTCAGTTTTGCGATAATGCGGAATTGGGGTTTTGTTTTCAAGATGAATAGGAGTGTCGGGCCATTATTATTTCGCGGCCCCTTCTATCAACATACGGCGTGTGGCTCAGTTTGGTAGAGCGCTACGTTCGGGACGTAGAGGCCGCAGGTTCAAATCCTGTCACGCCGACTCAGTGTTTTGAAGGTTTCGAATAATTCGAAGCCTTCTTTTTCATTTATATTACAGATATAATGATGATGGACTAATATTATGATATGATTTCTTAGTATACAGGTAGGGGAAGATTTCACTGAAATGAGTATAGTGTATTATGAAAAAGATGTTGATGAAAAGAGGGATTAATGACAAATAAAGATATTCTCAGGATTGCCATGAGGCAATCTGCTGAAGATATAGGTTGTAAAGCTGATGATTTCTTAAAAACCGAAAACATAACGGTTCCTTTTCGGCTTGGAACAAATGCACGTAAGTATTATAAGGAGCCGATTACCTGTAATCTGGTATCGTACGGTAACAATATTGTTGCTGCATCCTCCGAAGAAGTAGCAGAAACGGTTTCCGAGTACATTGAGCGTTATGAATTTTACCATTGTTTTGAGACACCCAATATGCATTGGCTGAATGAACGCCTGGTGCAAAAAGGGCATAAGATTTGTTTTATGGCAGAGTATTACCTGCCTGATATAAACAGAATTCCCGAAATCGATCCCGATTATGATCTGCGCGTACTTGGGCAAAATGATTTTAGCGAATTATACCTGCCGGAATGGAGCAATGCTTTGTGCGCGGATCGTAAATCATTGGATGTACTCGGGGTTGGAGCATATGACGGAGATAAACTGATTGGTCTTGCGGGATGTTCAGCTGATTGTGAAGACATGTGGCAGATAGGCGTTGATGTACTTCCGGCTTACAGGAGACAGGGCATAGCATCATGCCTTACCAGCAGACTGGCCAAAGAGATACTAAGCAGAGGAAAAGTACCGTTTTATTGCTCCGCCTGGTCAAATATCCGCTCAGTTCGTAATGCAATCAAAAGCGGCTTCATACCGGCATGGGTTGAAATGTCTGCAAAACCCGAAGCAGTCATAAATGAAATGTAGAAAGGTTTATCTTCAGCCCCCGCCTTGTGGATTGGCGCGAAGTCTTTGCACTGTTGCAATGTCGGTATCCTGAGCGTTGTAGCTTTCGGGGC
>DGUG01000146.1 GCA_002394535.1 Lachnospiraceae bacterium UBA4316 | reverse complement strand
TTTTCTTCCCACATGATACTTAAAATATTTGCCCTCTTTTTCCCCGATGACATCAACTCCGAGAACGCGAAGTGCCTCCATGTCATCATACAGGCTCTTTCTGTCGGCTGTTATCCCGTACAATTCAAGCTGCTCCCGTATCTGCGGCATCGTAAGAGCATGTTCGTCATCTGTCTTCTCGGTCATGACCCGGAGAAGATAATACAGTTTAAGTTTTTGATTGGCACCCTTGGGCATACTTTACACCACCTATTCTTGAGAGCCACGCCATTGGAAGCTACATCCCATACTCGGTTCCGAATGCCTCCGGAAGATGCGCATTCAGATACTCGTACAGTTCATAACCTTCGCTTTGAGGATTCATTCCCCGAATGTGCGTGCTGTCCTCAATGATATTAAATGATTCGTAACCGGCAATGAAAAATCGTGTGCGCTCAGATGCGGCCAGATTTTTCATCTGTGAAGTGGTCCTGTTATACCAGTGATGGGTTGTAAGATAGTATTTTTCCTCGTTCTTCTCTATCTCTTTTAATACATAAACATCCCTGATGGACTTCTGCAGTTCAAAATCATCCCAGCAGCAGTCGGTCTCATACCACTGTCCGTCAAGTTTTACGATATTCCACGCATGATAGACTTCATCCAGAGGATCTTCTCCGCCGAAATCCGCCTTTCCCACAACGACCGCGGACTGTATCCCCGCTTTTGAGAGCAGGTACTGGAAAGCATAGGCATATCCGTCGCAGACTGCCTTGCGGCGAAGGCCACGGCTGTCCTCAACAAGGGCGCCGTATGCCGTATGTGCCAGATCTTCCACAATCATTTTACTGAGTATATCCCGGTCATACGAAACATAGTCGATCAGCTTATCGTGTATCTGTAGCTCGATCTCGGCTTCTGATGCATTAAGATCTATATCCTTCATAAAATCATCGGCAGCACGTTCAAATTTTGCGATCATCTCGTTCTCATTATCACGTCCCGGCGTTAATGACAGTTTTATATGGGTGGTAAAATTATTGCTGTATTCCTCCACTTCGGGATATCTGACGGAATCCGACTGCAGATAAAAAAATTCCGGATGATCTTCAAGCATAGCCATATAGATGAATTTGAAATTGTCCTTTATCTTCGCAAATTCATATTCCTCCATAGTTACTTCCCGAACGTACCCCGGCTCATCCTTGTGCATTACAAGATCATAAAGTGCCGTGTAAATAACTCTTTCTTCGTCTATCATAGTACTGTAATACAGGCAGTCCGTAAGGTCATAATCAGAAGCTTCCGGCCTTTTTGAAACATCTTCCGGCTCCGGGATCTCCCGGATCTGTTCGTCAGGTTCCACAAAGGATACATGAGAATTCTTATATAAACCCCATATATTATTCCACATCAAAAAACCGGCAAGGACGAAGAGCGCAGCTGCGGCAGCAATTATGAATCCCGGTCTGACGGATTTCTTTCCGCTTGTCTTCCCACTTGTTTTCGGGCTTGTTTCCCGGCTTACCTTATCAACCCGCTTGACTGACTGAACAGGTTTATCGTACGATGCGGATTCCATAGTACGCGTTGGCTCCCGGAAGGGATTATAATCCGAAGGCTCATAAACCCCTTCAACCCTTGACTGCATCTCCTCCTGACTCATCCTGTTCCACGCAGCGGAATCAACACCAAGTGATGTCATCGATCCGCCGCAGCGCGGACAGGTATAATCGGAGGTGTTATCCGACAGATCCGTATATTTACATTTTTTACACGCAAATACAATCATCTCTTAAACAAATCTCAATTTTTATTTCTGAGAAAACGTAAGCCCAGCAGCATTACAATCGGGAAGATAACTGCGGCACCGATACCGAGCTTCATGCTCTGTCCCGAAACAGACATAACAACACCTGCAAGTGCGGGACCTGCCGAGCATCCAAGGTCCCCCGCAAGGGCAAGGAGCGCAAACATAAGTGTTCCGCCCTTCATGCCCGCAGATGCCAGACTGAAGGTTCCCGGCCAGAATATTCCCACCGAAAAGCCCACAAGTCCACAGGCAAGTAGGGTAATTACCGGATTATTCGAAACAATTATCACTGCATACGCCGCAATACATAAAAACACCGATATATACATATATTTTTTCAGATCAAGCTTATGTCCCCTGACCCCGTATATCGCCCTTGAAGTTCCCATGCAAAGGGCAAACAGCATAGGTCCGAGTATGTCTCCCAATTGTTTTGTTACTCCCAGACCCTTTTCGGCAAATGCCGAAGCCCACTGGGATACTGCCTGCTCCGACGCACCTGCGCATAGCATCATCAGCATAACCATCCAGAAAAATCCCGAAGTGATCATTTGTTTCCACCCGTCTGCTCCATCATCCGATGATTTTTCGAATTCCGCTATGGGAACAAAAGTAAAAAGTATGAGGTCGGCAAGCGGAACCAACGTCCAAATAACAGCAAGTACTCTCCAGTTTGTAATCCCCGCAAATTTAAAAAAGATGGTACTTAGTATTACAACCGCCATATGTCCCCAGCAATAGAAGGAATGGAGAAGACTCATGGCACTCTCCTTATTCTTTGTAGGGCACGCTTCCACTATGGGGCTGACAAGCACTTCCTGTAGCCCTCCGCCTATGGCGTAAATAAATACGGGTATAAGTATTCCGATGAAATGATTTTCAAATGCACCGGGAAGGTATGTAAGCAGAATGAATCCGATGATCACACACGAATTGGATATGATCATGGAAGCTCTGTAGCCGATCCTGTCTATCACAGGAGTCGACAGAAGATCTACGAGAAGCTGGATCAGAAAGTTTACCGTAATAAGAAGCGTAATAAGAGACAGAGGGATTCCGAACTCTGTCTGCATCTGAACAAACAAAAGCGGCAGGAAATTATTAACAGTTGCCTGCACAATATAACCGGTAAATGCCGCTTTGATCGTAAGATCGTAGTTCTTGGACACTGCCACTTCACCATCCCTCAATATCAGATATAACAAGCAGGCTTATTGTACCAAATCTACGTTCCTTCTGACAAATGTATATTTTAATTCCCCGTCGTGTTTATTTGTGATATATTTGTGATAATACAATTATTATACTGAATATGTAAGATAAGAGCACTGGCGTGGCTTTCAAGAAAGTAAGGAGGAATACATTATGGTTGATTTTGGCAACAAAGATAATGCAATGTCACTTAACGAAGATGCTCTTTCGGAAATATCCGGCGGAGTACAGGATGAAGACACCATACAGGTTAGATGTCCAAAATGCGGAGAGACTTTTCGGGTTACAGGCTACAGGAAAACCCTGACATGTCCTGCATGCCATAAAACTTTTGAAATGGCCAGACCAGCCGCAAGTATTGATAATGTAGGGAAATTCGATTCCATAATTGTTAAATGCTAAAGGCGCAGCTACCAATAAACCAAGACGGAGTTTTAAAATGACAAGAGTCAGAATTACTTGCAACAACACATACAAGGCAGATGAACAGATACTGAATGAGACTGTATTCGAAAAGTACGGATACAGTTCGCCCTCGTCGGAAAGGGAGATTATCTGCCTTGCTCTTACGGGAAACAAAGCTGCGCTAAAATCGTATGCCGATCTTCTCTTCTACAAAAAGATAAACTGTCGCGAGAATTATAAAAAAGCATTCCCTTTGTACTGCCAGGCAGCGGGAATAACTTTTGAAGGTGCAGATATTAAATGTACCGGTGACGGAACACCGCTGGCATACTATGTTATAGGATATTATCTTGTAAACTACAGAACGGAATCAATACTTAAAAGATGCGAAGCAATAGATGTAATTGAAGATCTGACAAGAGAAGAACGGTTAAGTCTTGCCCTTGATCTGGCTGTTGCCACGCTTAGTGCATGCAAGTCTCCTGCCGCGGTAAACCTTATAGGGAGAATAATCAACGAGATACCGTCTCTTGCGGACAGATTGGATGAGCCTGCAACAGCCGGAGAGTACTTCGAACAGGCTGCTGAGGAAGGTTATGTATATGCATGTAACAACCTTGCCGCCAAAGAAGCTGATATGATCGTTCGCGGCGTCGGTGATATAGAAACCCATATTAACAACTATATCCACTATATGACCATTTCTGCCGACAGGTATGAACCCTATGCCGCAAACAGGCTTGGTCTGTTTTATATGATTGGTGAGGTTCGTTCATCCTCCGGTGATACCGTGCGGTTCCACGATTACATAAACATTCCGTTTGCCAAGAAATATTTCACAAAAGCCACGGTCTATCCTGACAGGAACAGTGCATGGGCATATTTTAACCTGATAAAATATTTCCACAAAGATTATGATTCCAATATAGATCTTCTGAACGAACACATGGATTGTATCAAAGAGCTGAATCCGGTCGTGTATGATGAAGCAATAGAATTGTAAAACCCTCTGGCAGGATACACAACCAACATCGACTGCGTCGATGTCGCCGTGTTGTCATTTCGCTTAGCGAAATAACAACAAGAAGCGTAGCAGTTCCCTCACGCTACGCCCCCTTATGAAGTATATATATTAACCCTCTATGTCCAAGAGCCGGACCCCTTTTTCCGACTCTGTCAAATCCTGAATCCGTAATACCTGTACTGTTCTATTTTTTCCTGATAATCCGACAGTTTAATCGCACCTATCAATGCGGCAAATGCAACCCCGAACACAACAACCACTCCTGTTTTAATAAAATCAGGTGATGCCATGTGGGCTACGAGGGCGGCAACAAACCCTACCGCTGCGATCTCACACATTCTCATAAGAAAATCGACCGTGTCCTGTTTAATCTTCGGTATCCTTGCCGGAGCAAATACTACATTGATAAATGTCTTCTTAACTCCCCTTGCCAATCTTCTGCGATACCGCGCCCCTCTTTTGCGTCCTGCGCTCATTACTCTCCTTACTCCTTATTAAATATTTATACTTCCCTTATAAAACCCTCATAAGCTTTTGTAATATAAGCTCTTATCTCCCTGTCCGTAAACTCCACCCGGTTTCCCGCTATAAGCGCAGCCATTCCGTGTATAAACATCCAAAACATTGTGAAAAGTTCCTGCTTCTTTTTGTCACCCGCTTCGGCTTCCCCGCAAATCTTTTTCTGAATTCGCGCCCCTTCTTCGCTCTTTAAGAATTCAGAAATAGTCTGTGTTCCGAAATCATCAATCGATGCTATTAACTGAAACAGATTCTTCTCGTTTCGTGCAAATTCAATGTACGATAACGCCAGTCCCATGTATGCCGGAGTCCTGCTCTTTGCCGAAAGCATCTGCTCTATAAGATAATCAGTACTCATGTAGAACAGATCACATCTAAGGTCATCCATGTTCTCGTATGCACGAAATATCGGCTGGGTCGAACATCCGAGCCTCTGTGCAAGCTTTCTTGCCGTAACCTCTGAAAATCCGTATTCTCTTGTCATCTCAAAGGCTGTTGTCTCTATTCTGGCCTTTGAAACCTTCTCCTTCGGAGGCATCTTACACCTTTCCATGCGGCTTAGGCCGGAAATCGGAATTATATAACTTTGTTATGTATTAGCGTTATGTATCATCGTTATATATCTGCGTTACGTATCTATGTTACACATCGTTGTTACATAACAAGGTTATTCTATCCTATTAATAATATTATGTCAACATAATATTTACACTTTTTTTAATTTTTTTATTAATCCCGAATGCCTTATTTTGCAGCAAAAAAGGGATGCCCGCATTTACGGACATCCCTTTTTGTACAACTGATCAATTCTGATTATTGTCAAGGTAACTCTTTATGTATTCGATAACACTCTCGTATTCCCTGATGAACTCTTCAATATCATCTTTTATATAATCAGTATCTCCTTCCTTTGCAGCAAGTTCATGTTTCTTGGCATGCTCTGACAGTGAAACCGCAGCTATCCCGGCCATTGATCCCTTGATTCCATGGGCCTCTATTGCATACCGTTTTATATCACCGTCTGCAAGAAGTTCCTTTAGTAAAGGAATCTTAATCCCGCTTTCTTTTACGACTTCTTCAAGGATGAGTTCTACCGTTTCACTGTTATTATCCACTCTGGCCATGAACACTTTAAAATCAATCGGCCCTTTTTTATCAGGTATATTACCGCCCCGGTCCCTGTTAGTATTTGCAGTTTCCAACGGTTTTGGTATATTGGCATATGTACGCTTTTTCGGTTTATACATAACCTTATCTTTGGGAAGGTATTTACGCACCATCTTGAGCAGCCTTTCCGAATCCACCGGCTTGCTTAAATAGTTATCAAATCCTTCCGCTTCGTATTTGGCTCTGCTGCCCATTATTGCATTTGCAGTGAGTATTATTTCGGGTGTAGAAGCGTTCAAACTCCCCTCCATCGACCTTATCATGTGCATCGTCTCCACTCCGTCCGGTTCCGGCATCATATGATCCATAAGGATTACATCATATTTATTGACCTTGCACAGCCTTAATGCCTCATTTCCGCCTGATGCAACATCAAGTATTGCCCCTGTCTCTTTTAGGAACTGCTTAACCACAACCTGATTGGACGTGTTATCATCTACTTCGAGAATTCTGGCCTCCGGAGCAATATAATTCGGATCAATATCGTCAAGTGGATCTTCTTCCGAGTATACCAATGAATTATATTTTGCGTTATCCATCTTTACCTGTGAAAGCTGAGGAATTCGTACCGAGAATGTACTTCCCTTGCCATACGTACTCTCGACTTTTATACTTCCTCCCATCTTCTCGGCAAGCCCCTTCACAATCGACAGGCCGAGTCCGGTTCCCTGAACACTTTGTTTTTTCTTATGATCAAGTTTCTGGAAAGGATTGAATATGCTGTCAATATCTTCTCTTCTTATGCCGATACCGGTGTCGCTGACATAAAAACACAGTTCATATCCGTCTTCCGTATCAAAGCAGTCACCCGTAAACGTTATTGTACCGATTTCCGTGTACTTCACGGCGTTGGTAATAAGGTTGACAAGTATCTGAAGAATTTTTTTCTCATCTCCGTACAGTATAGTCGGCAGATTACGGGGCTTTCCGGTCTTGACTTCAAGCCCCTTCTTCTCGGCAAGGGTCACAAGCATCTCTTTTGCGCTTTCAAACAGTTTTTCCGGATCATAGTTTTCACATACGATCTTCTCCATATCATTTCCGATTCTGGAAAAATCAAGTATATCGTTAACAATAGACAGCAGGAGATTTCCCGAATCATTAATCATATCGGCATACGCGGTTATTGCAGGATCACGGCTCTCCTTGAGTATCATCTCGTTCATGCCCAGTATGGCATTAATCGGAGTTCTGATCTCGTGGGACATGTTTGTAAGAAACCTGGTTTTCATTTCCCCCTCTTCATTTGCCCGGTCGCGATCCACCTGAACCTGTCTGATTTCCATGACCTGCTGTCCAATGGCAAACGCAAACAGAATAAAGAGTCCGGCAACTATCACACCGCCTTCCACACGTACAATTGCCAGGTTGATAAGAAGTATTTCAATTACGCTAAGTGTCATAAATACAAGAAATCCGTAAGCTACAAGCCTGTATTTTGAAGCATTTCCCTTGACGATATCATAGACGGTAATTGCAAAACATATCAGAATACCTATACCGATATTCAAATCAAGATACTTAAGCCCTTTGGAGAAATTTAACGCTCCGGAGATATGCAGGCAGGCAAATAAAACAAGATTAAAAGTCTCAAAAAACGAGACCGCTATGTAACACTTTTCATAGCGGTAATCCTGTATTGCGTCAAGATATCCGATAAACGGAAGCGTCATACACAGCGTGCACATATAGGACATGAACCCGTCTATAAACTGAGTTCTGAACAGGAACTGGAATATAAAAGAGTCCGTAACCATCCAGGACGACGCAATAAACACCCCGATAGCAATCTTGGTAAGTTTAACCTCATATTTATACACGATCCTGAAAATAAGACCGATTACGACAATGACGAAAGAACTGATAAGAAGCGCAAGCGATAAGGCAAACTGGAACGCTCCGTTTTCCATTTCCAGATGCCGTATAACATCATATTTATTTCCCAGAACCGGACTGTACATACTGCCGCCGTATCCGCTATCTTCAATAGTAACACAGATATCCTGTCCGGCATCACCTTCTTCGAGTTCTATGATAAAATACGAATTCTTGGCAGGTCCACCTATGATAGGTGCTTCGTCTTTATTCCACTCCTTTGCTACACGGTCGCCTATCTGTACTGTAAAATTTGACCTTAACAAAAAGGCGATCACGGCACCATCAGGAATCCTGTCCGGCATCACTGAACGGTATATAAAAACATCCCTGTTCCTCTTATCAACTCTTGTAGGTGTTGTGATACTCCTAGGTCCGGTCAGTTCATCTTCATAAGTCCACTCGGTAATCTCCGTTACTTCGTCAACAGGAAACAGCGGCGATATCCCACCTATTATATAGTATGCCATATAAACCGCAGCAGACAAAAAAGACGCGGCAATGACCAGATACAGAGTTCTTCGAAAGCGTCCCATCCATGATCTCACTACATCATCCCCCTGATATTTCTACGCAATACGATTATCGAATCTCCGCTGTTTATAATACTGTCCTTTGTCGGAACAATCCTTTCCCCGTTCCTTATGATAAGAACACACACAACATCAAACCTTTCGGCAAATGCCGAAATCTTCATGTTGCACCACTCACTCTTTTCTCCGATCTTTATCTCTTCAACCGCTATATCGGCATTATCCGATACCGATCCTATTATCACTCTGTCACCTTCAAGAATCTTTTCTCTGTCTGATGGAAACACCGTTTGATGATCGCGAAGTATAGCAAGAATCCTTGTCCCTTCCACAACATGCAGCTCAGACACCGTCTTTTTGCACCACTCGTGTCCCGCTGTAATCACAACCGAAATAAATCCCACCGGCGATTCCTCACTTGTCCCTTCGAGGTCCTTTATTCTTGAATACTGCTGTACAAAACCTGCACTTATGATACCTGTCGGTATAGCTACTATACCAACCCCTAAAAATGCCAAAATAATCCCGACAATTCTTCCTGCATCGGTTATCGGATAGATATCCCCGTATCCCACGGTAAGCAGCGTGGAAACTGCCCACCAGATACCGGAAAAAGCGTTTTGAAATTTATCCGGCTGAGCCGGATGTTCTATGTCGTACATAATCAAAGATGCTCCGATAACAAGCATCAGCATAATGAAAACAGCAGAGGCGATCTGATTCTTTTTTACCTTTAATACGTCGGTTATAACGTTGAAAGCATCATAGTATCTGTTAATGCGGAACAGCCGGAGAATACGTACAACCCGGAGCATTCTGAACGCTACCGCGCCCTGCGGAATAATGCTTGCCGGGAAAATAAGCGCAAGCCAGTATGGCAGAAACGAAACAAGGTCAACGATGCCATAAACCGATAATACAAATGCAACAACACTTGCGGCAAATGATTTTTTATCCGGATACGCAAGATCTGCGGTGAATATACGAAGCGCATATTCAGCAGTAAATATCAAAACAGTAATAAACTCGATAACCGAAAGAACCCCAATGTATTTGCGTGATGCCTCAAATGTCTCAAAAAATATGATAAAAAGATTCA
>DGUG01000231.1 GCA_002394535.1 Lachnospiraceae bacterium UBA4316 | reverse complement strand
TTACCATCTTCTGCTCCGGAATTCCGTGATCCTGAAGCTCGAGGAAATAATTTCCCCGGCCGAAGCACTCAAGGTACCTTGCCGCAGCCGATTTTGCCTCCTCATACATGTTTTTCTGAATGTATCTTGCCACTTCCCCGGCAAGGCACGCCGAGGTCGCGATTATTCCCTCGTGATACAGCCTCAGGGTCTCCATGTCCACACGGGGCTTGTAGTAGTACCCTTCCGTGAATCCGATGCTCACTATCTTCATCAGGTTATGATATCCGGTGTTGTTTTCCGCAAGCAAAATAAGATGGTAATACCTGTCCTCACCACCTGTCAGCTCTCTGTCAAAACGTGAATTGGGTGCCACATACACCTCGCAGCCGATTATGGGCTTGATGCCTTCAGCAATCGCAGCACGGTAAAAATCAATAACACCGTACATAACGCCGTGATCGGTTATCGCCGCGGCATTCATACCCAGTTCTTTGACATACTTAACATATTCTTTTATCTTGTTGGACCCGTCCAGGAGCGAATACTCCGTGTGGGTGTGCAAATGGACAAATGACATATATTAACCTTCAAGCTCCTGCTGCGCGGCATCTAAAGCTGCAGCAACCACCTGGTGCATATCGTAGTACTTGTATTCTCCGAGCCTTCCGCCAAAAATCACATTATCTTCCTTGTCGGCAAGAGCCTTATACTTTGCAAACAGCGCGTTGTTTTTATCATCATTCATCGGATAATAGGGTTCATCGCCCTTCTTCCACGGCGCCGGATACTCATACGTGATCACTGTCTTGTCCTGAGTTCCGAATTCAAAATGCTTATGCTCGATTATCCTTGTGTAGGGAATCTCATATTCCGTATAGTTTACAACTGCATTTCCCTGGTAATTATCCGTATCGATTATCTTGTCCTCAAACCGAAGACTTCTGTATTCAAGCGGTCCGTAGCAGTAGCCGTAATATTCGTCTATCATTCCCGTAAAGACGATTCTGGCCGCTTCCTGCTCATACTTTTCGCGCTCTTTGAAAAAATCACTTGATAGCCTGACTTCGCACCCCTCAAGCATTTTCTCTATTATTGCAGTATATCCTCCTATCGGAATACCCTGGTAACTGTCGTTAAAATAGTTGTTGTCATATGTAAATCTCACCGGAAGCCGTTTTATTATAAAAGGAGGCAGTTCCTCCGCAGGCCTTCCCCACTGCTTCGCCGTGTATCCCTTAACGAGCTTCTCGAAAATGTCCTTACCTACAAGCCCAACTGCAGCCTCGGCCATATTTGCAGCTTCTTTTCCTTCGGGAAGCGACGCTTCCTTCTTCTGTCTGTCAATCTCTTCCTTAGCCTCATCAGGTGTTGTAACACCCCACAGTTCATGGAATGTGTTCATATTAAACGGCAGGTTATACAGTTCATCTTTGTATTTTGCAATCGGCGAATTGGTGTACCGGTTAAACTCAGCGAAAGAGTTCATATAATCCCATACCTTCTTGTTGCTTGTGTGGAAAATATGGGCGCCGTACTTATGAACGTTGATCCCTTCAACATTTTCCGTATAAACGTTCCCGCCTATATGATCTCTCTTGTCTATAACAAGACAGTTCTTTCCTGCCTTAGTCATTTCCGAAGCAAAAATCGCTCCGTACAGTCCCGCTCCGACTATCAGATAATCGTATTTTTTTGACATACCGTCCCTCCGAACATATATTCTATATTATAATATTTTAAATCGGTATTTGAAACCATCCCATAGAAGAATTTTAAATTATTTACAAAAAAAGCCCGGAGGCTTTCACGCCTCCGAGCCGTGGACGGGGAATAAAACATTACAACGCAACATCTATTGCACAGCCTGCCGATGCTTCTACAGCAGCTCCGTCGGGAGCTCCCGTAAATCCGCCTCCGGCAAACGACGTACCACCGTCTGCCTTGACCTTCTCATAATGTTCGAAAAGAGCCTTAAGGTAATCGGCATCAGCCTTTGTAATATCTTTCATTTCTTTGTTCCGATGCTTAATCTCTAGCGCATCGATATCTTCCGGATCCATATTAACAGGATTTTCTGCCATCTCATCAAGGAGGTCGTTAAGGTCCTCGATAGCATCAAGCATCTCCTCCATGCCGCTGCATATCTCGCTTATCATCTCATTGGTGACCTCTTTTGATTCAATGTACTCTTCATTCTCCGCTTTGCTTTCTATTTCCCCGAGTTCATCCCTCAATTCCTTCAGTTCTTTTTCTACCGGATCTTCTTTTGTATCACAATCCTTTGCATCAACTGCCGGCACGTCGCCTCCGCCCTTATCGGACGAACAACGCTTTGCCATCTCCTCTTCTTCGAGGTGTCTGGCTTTTTTGCGAGCGATCCTCTCCATGGCATTGGCGTGATCTAAAGCAGCTGCCAGCTCCTCTTCATCATATTTTCCTGTTCTTTTGGCGGCTTTTAGCTTCTGGATCTCTCTTTTTGCCGAAGCGACAGCTTCCCTGGCCGCAGTCGATGTTTTGCTGCTTATGATTTTGGATGAAATCTTCTTGAAGCTGTACTTAAGCTTCATTTTAGCAAGAGAAGTATCCTTATTCGTCGTCCGCTGTTTCTTTAAAGTCTCGGAATACTTCTTCATGCTGTCGACAATGGAAACAGGCTGAGCCGGCGTACAATTTGCGGCTCCTGTTTTTAGCGCGCGGCGCATCTTCGATACTTCCGCCCCGTTAGCTCTTGTACTGTTGTCCTTTCGGGTGATCAGGGCTGCAAATGCTCCGGCACTTTTCGGAGACATATTTACCATTCCTGTCATAGCGCATCACCCCTTAAAGTCTATGGACTGTCCTATTCCTTCGCTTGCAAACAACGCATTTTCCGAGCTCTCATAAGCATATTTCGATACTTTGTCAAGAAGATCTTCGAGAGAATTTGAGTGGAATTCGATATATTCCTTTTCTTCCTCGTCAGCGCTCTTCTCAAGCCGCTCCTTTTCCTTATTCTTCTCGGTTTTCTTCTTCTCTTCGGCCTTTTCGGCTTTGTGCTTGGCAAGATTCTTCTCTCTTATCCTGTTTGCGGAATCACTTGCCTTCTCAAGAACCGCAAAAAACGACGTCTTGCCGTCATCTCCCACCGACATTCCGAAATTCTTGATCGTAGCACCGCTTGCGGCAAGAGAATTCCTCGCAGCCTCAAGTTTTGAAAGAGATGACTCTATTATTCCCTCATACTTCTTGGCATATTCGGGATCATTTGCCATCTTCTCGATCTTCTCATCGTCAATGAGAACTATGGGCTTGCTTGCATTGCCGTACTTGCTCGCATTTGCTTCAACCTGCTGCTTCATATCCTTGCTCACAAGGACAAAATCAACACCATGGAATTTCTCCTTGAGCTTGGCATAATACTCTTTAGCCTTGTCAGAGAGATTAACATCACCGACAACCGTTCCGTACCCGGCCTTTTCGGTCGGAATAAGCGAACTGTTTTCGGAAACCGGCTTCCAGTCGTTTGACTTAACCTTTTCGGCAGCCTTATTCGGTTGATCCTTTTTGACTGATCTTGATTGCGCAGAATACGCAGATACCGGTGCGGATGCACCGGATGTACCAAAAATAGAATTTGTCACGATAACACCTTCCTCCTTGAAGTAAACAAGTCTCAATTCCATTTGAGACGACACCTATACGTATCTTATATATCGGACAAAATTAACTGATAGTTAACAGTATTTTGAAATTTTTATAAACTTTTTCAAAAATCA
>DGUG01000174.1:7068-7461 GCA_002394535.1 Lachnospiraceae bacterium UBA4316 | reverse complement strand
GCTACGAGATCGATTTTGATGATTTTGAACGGAAGATAATTGAAAATGACGTCAACCTGTTTATCCTCTGCAGCCCCCACAATCCTGTGGGAAGGGTATGGACGAAGGAAGAACTGGTAAGGCTCGGCGATATATGCCTTGCCCACGGAGTGTATATTTTTGCGGATGAGATCCACTCGGACTTTGTATATAAGGGCCATAAGCATACATCGTTTCTGACACTTGGAGACAAATACAGGGAGAAAATCATCCTCGGCACGAGTCCCAGCAAGACCTTCAATCTGGCGGGACTTCAGGTGGCAAATATAATCATACCGGACGCTTCCTTAAGAAAACGCTACAGAATCGAAAACGATGCAGCAGGATACAGTCAGGGAAATGCTCTGGGAATGA
>DGUG01000174.1:0-7019 GCA_002394535.1 Lachnospiraceae bacterium UBA4316 | reverse complement strand
CGCAACACAGGCAGCATATACAAAAGGCGGACAGTGGTTTGATGAGCTTCTTGAGTATCTGCAGGGAAATGTTTCGTACATAAGAGAGTTTGTAAGGGATAAACTTCCGGAGATCAGATTGGTGGAGCCCGAGGGAACATATCTTGTGTGGCTTGATTTTTCCCGGTATACGGACAATTACAGGGAACTGAAAAAACTGATTGAGGATGAGGCAAAGCTCTGGCTTGATCCGGGAATCATTTTCGGTAGCAGGACGGCACTTTTTGAGAGGATCAACATTGCCAGCCCCTTATCTGTTATAGAGCAGGCTATGAATCAGTTATATGAAGCGGTACAAAGGAGAAAATCATGAGCGACCAATGTATAGAGACAGTCTGTCAAAGCTGTAAAAAGAGTATTGCGGATCAGTGGGGAGCACTTAGCTTTCCCATATACCAGACAGCAACCTTTGCACACAGAGGGCTGGGAGAGAGCACCGGGTTTGACTACACCAGAATGCAGAACCCTACAAGGGAACAGCTTGAGTATGTGGTGGCAAGGCTTGAACATGGTACGGACGCAATGGCTTTTTCCAGCGGAATGGCGGCGATAGCAACGCTTATGGAAATCTTCAGACCGGGAGACCATATCATCGTTGATTCTGATCTGTACGGCGGGAGCGTGAGGCTCTTTAATGAGATAAACAAGAAGAACGGAGTCGAATTTACCACCGCAGACCTGTGTGAAAAAAACTATACATCGCTTTTTGAAAAAAATACCAGGGCTGTATATCTTGAAACTCCGACCAATCCGATGATGAACGTGACGGACATTGCGGAACTTGCAGGAGAGTGCAAAAAGAGGGGAGTGTTGCTGATCGTTGATAACACCTTCCTGTCTCCATATTTTCAGAACCCTCTTGATCTCGGGGCGGATGTTGTAATACATTCGGGAACCAAGTTCCTGGGAGGCCATCACGATACTATAGGAGGTTTCATAGTAGTTAAGGACGAAGAACTTGATGCGAGGCTCAGGTTTATATACAAGACTACGGGCGCGGGACTTTCTCCCTTTGACAGCTGGCTCATACTTCGAGGCATCAGAACCCTGGCGGTAAGGATGGACAGGGCACAGGAAAATGCAATAAGGCTTGCGGAGTATCTGAAGGGAAGCAGGTATGTGACAAAGGTCATATATCCCGGCCTGCCGGAGCATCCCGGTTATGAAATATCCCGCAGGCAGTCAAGGGGATTCGGAGCGATGATATCCTTCTATGTGGAATCGAAGGAACTTGTAGAACACATTTTAAAGAACATTGAAGTTGCGTATTTCGCGGAGAGTCTCGGTGGGACAGAGACGCTGATAACCTATCCCATAACCCAGACCCACGCCGATGTCCCGAAAGATCTGCTAGAGAAGAACGGTATCAACGACAAACTGCTTCGTCTCTCGGTGGGGATCGAAGGGATAGATGATCTTATAGGGGATTTTGAGAGAGTGTTTGGATTGTTTAATAAGTAGGATTAAGAAAATGGATGAGACAGAGAAGCAAATAATCAGAATAATTGATTCAAGGCGGCAGGAGATCATAGATTTTGCCAACGACATATACAGACATGCCGAACTTGGATACAAAGAGTTCAGAACAAGTGGAAAATTCAAGGAAAAAATGCTGGAGATAGGTCTTCCTATTCAGGAGGGACTTGCTATAACCGGAGTAAAAGCGTTCTTAAATCCGGACAAAAAAAAGAACTGTACACTTGCTGTTATCGGTGAACTGGATGCATTGAGAATTCCATCGCATAAGTACTCAAACAAGGAGACGGAAGGGGCTCACTGCTGTGGACATCACGCACAATTGACCGGAGTAGTCGGCGCGGCAATAGCGCTTTCCGTTCCGGAAATTGCCGACAAGCTTGCCGGACAGGTTGTTTTCTTTGCAGTTCCGGCTGAGGAGTACGGGGAAGTTGAGTTTAAGAACGGACTTATCGAGGAGGGAAAGATAAAGTACGGTGGTGGAAAATGTGAGCTTATCAGAATTGGAGCGTTTGATGATATTGATCTGGCTCTTGCCCATCACTTAAATGAGAGAGGAAACAGAATAGGGTCCGGAAGTTTCAACGGCTTTGTTTCGAAGGTTATCAGAATAAAAGGTAAGGCCGCTCATGCGGCGGGTGCTCCCGAAAAAGGGATAAACGCTCTGTCTGCTGCAACATTGGGTCTACAGGCTCTCGGACTTAACAGGGAAACGTTTAGGGATGAGGATGCCGTCAGAGTACATCCTATTATGACTAAAGGCGGTGAACTGGTAAATGTCGTTCCTGAAGAAGCTGTCATTGAGACGCTTGTAAGGGGAAAATCACTTGATGCCATTTCGGATGCTTCCAAAAAAACGGACAGGTCTTTCAAAGCGGGTGCAATGGCTATAGGTGCAGACTATCGCATAGAAACTATGCCGGGCTACCTTCCGGGAATCCCGCAGACTGTTCCGCATGAACTTGTCGAAGCTTTTGATGACCTGACGGGAGGCAATTACGAAGAAGTTGATTTGGAAGAGCACGGTACAGGCTCAACAGACGTTGGAGATGTTCAGCACTTACTCCCGGTCTTAACCTTTAACACGGGAGGGATGACAGGAGGATTACATCAGGATGATTTTGATGTAATCGACGATGAGACAGCCTATATCCTCACAGCCAAGATGTTTGCGATAAGTGCATACAGGCTCCTGAAGAATGAGGCATCATTAGCGAAAAGTGTCAGTAATGGTTATGAGCCTAAATTCAAGAACAGGGAAGAATACATCAGATATATGGATTCATTCGCCGGCATTGAAGAAGGATCTTATAAATGATAACAGGAGATGGGGAAAATATTATGGCAAATACGAGACAGAATCTGGAAGGAAATGTTTCAAGAGAAAGAGAAGTTGAGCAGATAAGAAAAGCAGCAAGACAGTTTGCAATGCAGTATTTCCACTTCTGTAAAACTTTATATGAGAGCTTCGGTCATGACAGGGCAAAGGAACTCGTACAAAAAACCGTGTATGAGCTGGCAGAGGACAGGGCAGATCAGATGAGGGAAAATGCGATATGCAGGGGGATGCCTACGGACACGGCAGATGATTTTATGGCCGTGATAGATCTGCCGTTCGACGGCTGGATTCCCGAGTGGGGAGCCGATCACTGTCCATATGCCGAAGTATGGAGAACATATTTTGATGATCATCCGTGGTTTAAGGAATTCGCACCGTTTTACTGCGATGTCATAGATACGACGACCATTGAAAAATTCACGCATAGACTGTCACACAGAATTACTCAGAATGTTATTACGGGTGGGAATTCATGTTTGAGGAATTATTATGAAGATGAAAAAGTAAAGCAAGGGGAGTATACGTATGAAGTCAGGTAAGAAAAAAGAATTCAATTATATAAACGTACTGCAGATACTGACATTGGCTGCGCTTCTACTGTACATGCAGATAGCAGTTTCAAAGGGCATCATTAGTAAAGTTTTTCTTGCTTCACCATCAGATATTGTAAAGGAAGGAATCAAGATAATAACAGACGGAACGCTTTTGCCGCACTTCTTGGTTAGTGTAGAGGAAATTCTTGTCGGTTATGGTATAGCTGCCGTAGCTGGAATAGGTGTAGGAATTCTGTGGACATTGTTTCCGAAACTGGAGGAGTACCTGAATGTTTTCTGTGCAGCGATAATGGCAATTCCTAAAGTCGCAATACTTCCGCTTCTTGTTTTGTGGTTTGGTATAGGTTTTGTATCAAAAGTTGTGCTGATTTTCCTGTTTTCTTTTTTTACTATCCTTTATAGCACAGTTACCGGAGCAAAAGAATGTAAGGCGTCATATCATAAGGTGGCTATGGTGTTTGAGGCATCAAGGGTTCAGAAAGTATTTACCGTTGTGCTTCCTTCGGCACTTCCAACGATATTCACCGGTCTCAGACTTGCGGCTGCCACAGCATTTACGGGAGTTGTTTTTTCGGAGATGCAATCCGCGAAGGCCGGAGTTGGATATCTTCTTTCCGAAGCCCAGGGGCTTTTGAATACTCCGAGAGTATTCTTCTTAATAATATTGATAACAATAATGTCGGTTTTATTTGTTAAGTTTATTTCACTTATTGAGTATTCGGTATGTCATAAGTGGAGAAAACTTTAACAGTTTGTTTTTAAGAAAGAGGAGGAAAAATCATGAGAAAAAAACTATTGTCAATTTTACTTGTAACTGCACTTGCTTCAACGCTTCTTGCGGGATGCTCGGGTGCCGCTTCCGGAGCACCTGCTTCGGAAAGTACCGGTTCGGATGGGTTTGTGACCTACAAAGCATGCTTTGCAATAGGTATGACAGGTGCGGTAAACAGATTTGCAATTGAAAAAGGATTATATGAAGCTGAGGGCATCAAATTTGATGTGACTGATTATGAGTCAAATGACCTTACGCTGTCACTGATATCCAGAGGAGATATCGAAATAGCCGATGGTGATCCCAGTACATATATTCCGGCTATCAAGAATGGCGTTCCCGCAAAGCTTGTGGGAAATATGTGGAGATATCAGGGATGTTTCTGGCTGCTTGCAAACAATGATATTCAGAGCTTTGAGGATCTTAAAGGCAAGACAATAGGAACAGCCGGCCCCAGTGGAGGTATGAAACTGTCCGTGTTAAAAATGCTTGAGGAAAACGGTATATCGGAAGATGAGGTTACTCTTGTAGCTAATGGAGTATATCAGGATGCGTATGCAACATTAACATCTGGGGAAGTGGATGCCACGATTATTCATAATCCGTATGTAGCTCTTGCAGAGTCGGAAGGTGTCGGCCATGCTCTCGGAAGAGCGTGGGATTATATACCTGACTATTACACCGGAACTATCATTGCATCTGATGAGATTATAAACAAAGACCCTGAAAGACTTCAGAAATTCGTGACTGCTTATTATAAGGTTCATGAGGAAGTTAAGAACGAATATTTTGACGAGTTCATTACATGGGCTTCCAAGTATATGAATACGGACGAGGATGTTTTGAGAAAAGCGGTTGAATCGGAGATTGATGTCTGGGTGGATTACCCGGTGATACCGGAAGACAGACTTGAAAAGACTTTTGAGTATCTAGAGCAATACGGATGGATTGACGGCGGAGTATCACCCGAAGGAACATATACGAACGAATTTGCTCAAAAAGCAGCGGATGAGCTGGGACTTAAGAAGCTGGAAAAATAAAGTAAGAGGTAGAGAATATGCCTAAGATTCAGATAAAAAACGTTAATAAAACCTATGAGGATCCCGATGGGAATCCGGTAGATGCAATCGATATAATAAACCTTGACATTGAAGACGGGGAATTTGTGAGCATAGTCGGTCCCTCCGGATGCGGAAAGAGTACACTTGTTGAGATAGTGGCCGGACTCCAGAAGCAGACGAAGGGAGAGGTTTTTATAGGAGATAATCCTGTGACGGGACCAAGCCGGGAAATCGGAGTTGTGTTCCAGGATGCGGCTCTATTTCCGTGGAAGACAGTGAAAAAAAATATATTGTACGGAATGGAAATAGCCAGGATACCGGAAAGCGAACAGGAAGAAAAATTGCAACAGTATCTGGATCTGATGAACTTGAAAGGGTTTGAAAATAAATACCCGTCCCAGCTTTCGGGAGGAATGCGCCAAAGAGCCGGAATTGCCCGTGCGCTGATTATGAATCCCAAGGTAACATTGATGGATGAGCCGTTCAGTGCGGTCGACCACCTTACGAAGTGCACTCTTCAGGAAGAACTTGTAAGAATACATCAAAAAGAAAAGAAGACAGTGCTCTTTGTAACACATGATATCAATGAGGCGGTTTTTTTGTCGGACCGGGTTATTCTTCTAAGCCCGAGACCAAGTGTAATCCAGAAAGAATACAGAATAAATGCACCGCATCCCAGGAGCAGAACTGATGATTATCTGGTTCATGTCGCGTCGGAAATAGTGGCAGATATAAGCCGCGGTGCTATAACGCAGGATAGTGATTATATCATATGAATAAGGAAACGGAGGTTAGGACATGGTAGACACAGACAATCACGAATTTCACGATACATGTATGGATTATCAGACTACAGAGCAGGTTAGGGAAATATTTCTTAGAAACTCTGCGCTTACCGAAGATGAGTTGTTTGAAATGGATGATACCGAATTTCGTGCAAGAATGAGGGAACGCAGTCATCATACACTGGAGATACAATTGTACTCATGCTTATACAGAGGGAAGCCACTTAGAAAGGAACAGGCAGATATAGCCCGGAAGTTTTTGAAAGTATGGGACCGCAAAGGATTATCACACGACCTTCCCGAATACAAGTATGTGACTTTTCTTGTGGAGAGTGCTGAGAAGCTTGTTAACGGAGAGACTGTAGACTTGTCTGCCTATAAACCTCATGAGGTTACAAAGCAGATGGAGGATGATTTTTTTACCATTCTCTACGAAAGAAGATCTGTTAGGGAATTTAAGGATAAGGACGTTCCCGACGAGGTAATCGATAAAGTGCTGGAGGCCGGTTTGTGGGCGGCTCACGGGTGCAACATCCAGTCCATTCGATATGTTGTTGTAAGAGAAAAGAATGAGCCGGGGCTTTTTAGAGGAAGCGATGTTCCGGGAGGACCGGTTCATCTGGTAATATGTCAGGATATGAGATGTTACAGAGCCAATGATTTTACACCAAACAGAAACAGGCTTCTGGATGCCGGAGCAGCCGGTGAGAATATAGTGCTTGCTGCTCATGCAGCAGGCTTGGAAGGTGTATGGCTTACATTTCCGAATGAGGAATTCTGCGACAGACTGAAAGCAAAGTTTAACCTTCCGGATTATATCAGACTTGTAACTTATGTAGATGTCGGGTACGGAGACCAGACACCTCACCCTCCTCTTCGTCAGAGTGTTGAAGAGGCTGTTCTGGCGAGACTGTAATTTAACAGAATAGAAGACACAAACAGCATCCGGAATTGCCGGATGCTGTTTTTCTGCGGATAACAGGACTTGAACCT
>DGUG01000087.1 GCA_002394535.1 Lachnospiraceae bacterium UBA4316 | reverse complement strand
TATATCCCAGGAGGCCTTGAGTGAAGCTGTAAGCGAGGCTGTAACGAAATCCAATCGTGAGCAGCTCGATGTTATTGCTGACTTTTTTGATGAAGCGAAGGCAGATCGTATGGAATCCGAAAGAGCTATAATAGATGCTTTGTCTCACAGCTTAAGCGAAGCTGTTTCAACCCCTGCTCCTGCAGCGCCTGTAGCACCGACTCCGGAACAAACCGCTGCACCTATAGTTGTTGACGAGCAGAACACCGAGACACTCTCAAGAATTGAGAGGATCGTGGGACAGAACGCGGAATCTCTTAACGAGACCGGTGAGATGCTTGAGAGAAACGTGAATTCACTCCGCAGCAATTCCGAGGCTCTTAATGATATCAAGAATTCCATTGGAGAACTTTTAGCATCATCGGAGGATGTGAAGAGAGAAATCGCCACAAGGTCTGCTGCTCCGATGCAGGATCTGACCGTTGATTTTTCGGCCGAGAAGGATGAGATAATCGGTGCCGTAGGCGACAACAGAGCGATTCTTAACATGATACGCCAGGATGTTCTGAACGGATTTGCAAGAAATAATGCTGAAGAGGATGAGAATGAGAAACCGGCTCTTCTTTCCGCTGATGCGGCTGCCAATTATTACAAAGAGCTGGAAGAGCATGTACATAAAGAGTGTGTTAAGTGCTACAGAAATGTTCAGTCGGCCCTTACAGAACAGAGCGGTGAAGCAAACAAGGGACTTGAAAAGTCGGTTGGCGGTTTAAGGATCATGGTTTTGGTTACATTACTTCTCAGCATAGTGAGCCTTGCTATTCAGGTTTGCAGCATTTTGGGTATTCTTTCGTTCTGATTCGATTTATGAGTTTTTTTACCAAATACGTTAACATTATTAAATATTCACATTATTTAGCAATGCTGGGAACAGCATTGCTAATTTTTGTGTGTGTTCCCGGGATACAGAAACTGGAAGATACCGGAAGCAACAAGGTAAGTGTGTTCGTAAACGGAACCCAGGTCGGTACCGTAAAGGATTCGTCCGAAGTTGACGGGATGATACTTGAAGCAAGAAGAAGGATCGCGTCGGAAAGCGATAATATCGTACTTGCCGGCTCCGAAGTGGTTCTGTCCGGTTCGACGGATGTTGTCGGGCAGGTTGATGACAGGCAGACTATCGTTAACAATATATACAATGTTCTGTCTGAAAGCGTGATGAAGACCAAGCAGCCGGCGTTTGAAGTCAAGATAAATGATTTTACAGTCAATCTTAAGAGTATTGATGATGTAATTGCACTGCTTAACGCGTCAAAGTCCGAATACGATCCGGATTCCGAGTGGAAGGTCTGGCTTGTTACCGACAATTCCCGTGAGCTTAATGTAATGACTACCAAAATAGAAAAGGTATCGGAGCAGAATGTTCAGACGATTGATAAACCGGTTGTATTTCCTATAGGCGGTGCCCTTCTGAAGATGGAAGAGATATATGATGCCGCCTTTACACAGAAAATTGACAATTCCTTTGAGTTCGGGGTCAGGAATATTGATTTTGATGAAAACGTGGAAGTTGTGCAGGCATACGTTGATGCTGATAAGATAAGTACTCTGGAGGATGCAATAGAGGCTGTAACCAAGACAAGCGAAAAGAACAAGAAATATGAGGTTGTTTCCGGGGATACGCTGGGAGCCATTGCACAGAAGAACGATATGTCCATAGAGGACATTATAAAGCTGAATAACGAAAGCATTCCGAATGCAAATGCCACATTAAGAGTCGGAGACGAAATAACAATCTTCTCTCCCGAGCCGGAGCTGTCGGTAGTACGAACCGAGAGAAGATATTACGAGGAAAACTATGATGCGGAAGTTGAATACATAGATGTTGACGACTGGTACACAAACCAGACCGAGGTGGTTCAGCAGCCCGTAACCGGATACAGAAAAGTTGTTGCCGATATTACATACAGGAATGCCGAGCTTGTTAATACCGACATATTATATGAGGATGTTACGGTAAAAGCTGTTGCAAAAATAGTAAGGCGCGGTACCAAGACTCCTCCTACATACGTTTATCCGGTCTGGGGAAGACTGTCTTCGGGATTCGGAAGAAGAAAAGCACCCAAGAGGGGTGCAAGTACGTTCCACAAAGGAATTGACCTTGCGGTTCCGATCGGTACGGCAGTAATGGCCTCCCGAGGCGGTACGGTAACACGTGCCGGGTGGGGAAGCGGATACGGATATTGCGTATATATCCAGCATCCGGACGGAGTAAGTACAAGGTACGGACATCTGAGCAAAGTGCTTGTTAAGGCCGGACAGACTGTATCCCAGGGACAGAAGATTGCTTTGAGCGGCAATACGGGTGTATCCACGGGACCTCATCTTCATTTTGAGGTACTTATAGGTGGTTCACAAGTAAATCCGCTCAATTATTTAAAGTGATTTTTGTATAATTTGTCACATTCTCCAAAAAAGCGCTTTGGTATTGAAACAGAAATTTCGGGGGACTATAATACGTTTTGAGGTGTGAAAATTGGAGCAGTATATAATAAAGGGCGGAAGCCCTTTGGTTGGTGAGGTTGAGATAGGAGGAGCCAAAAATGCCGCATTAGGTATTTTGGCAGCTTCGGTGATGACAACCGAGCCGGTTATAATTGAAAATCTGCCGGATGTTCGGGATACTGCCGTACTTATACAGGCGATGGAAAGTATAGGCACGCGTGTTGAACGTCTGGATCGTCATACTGTCAGGGTTAATGCAGCTAATATTTCAGGTTACACTATTGACGACGGATATATCAAGAAGATCAGGGCATCATATTACATGCTCGGGGCACTACTCGGAAGGTTTAAAACAGCAGAAGTTGCTCTTCCCGGCGGATGCAATATCGGCAGCCGTCCTATAGACCAGCATCTGAAAGGATTCAGAGCTCTCGGGGCAAAGGTTGAAGTATCGAGGGGTATGATATCGGCCAAGTCCGAGAACCTAAGCGGAAACCATATCTATATGGACGTTGTAACGGTTGGAGCGACTATTAACATTATGCTTGCTGCAACGCTTGCAACGGGTAAGACGATAATCGAGAATGCAGCCAAAGAGCCGCATGTTGTTGATGTGGCCAACTTCCTGAACAGCATGGGTGCAAGCATAAAGGGTGCGGGTACCGATGTTATAAGGATTAAGGGGGTTGAAAGACTTCACGGAACTACGTATTCGATTATTCCGGACCAGATAGAGGCCGGAACTTTCATGTTTGCGGCAGCCATAACAAAAGGGGATATTATGATCAAAAATGTCATCCCCAAGCATTTGGAGTCAATCAGTGCCAAGCTGATTGAGATAGGTTGTGAGATTGAGGAGTTTGATGACTGCCTGAGAGTAGCGGCTCCCAGAAGATTAACAAATACACATGTGAAAACTCTTCCTTATCCCGGGTTTCCTACGGATATGCAGCCACAGATAGCAACAACGCTTGCTTTATCCGAGGGCACCAGTATAGTTACCGAGAGTATATTTGAAAACAGATTCAAATATGTGGGTGAGCTCCAGCGGATGGGTGCAAATATTAAGGTCGAAGGAAATACAGCTATTATAGAAGGAGTGGATTCCTTCACGGGTGCCGGTATTTCGGCTCCGGATCTTCGTGCCGGTGCGGCTCTTGTCCTGGCTGCGCTTGTTGCCGACGGTATTTCGATAATTGATGATATCGTGTACATAGAAAGAGGATACGAGGATTTTCCCGAAAAACTGACAGCTCTCGGAGCCTCCATTGAAAAAGTCGAATCGGAAAGAGATATTCAAAAGTTCAAATTAAAGGTCGGCTGAGCCGACCTTTTCTTAATTGACATGTTATGCATTTATTTCATATAATTATATCCAACTGTAGTATAAAATAAGGAGATTATCTGTGAAGAGAGTACGGATATCCGACCTCCATCCGGGAATGAAAACCGCGGAGGATGTATTTTCATATAACAATCAAATGATCGTTCCAAAGGGATCGGTTCTTGATGATAAAATGATTACCCGTCTTGAATTCTATTCCGTACTGGCCGTACGTATCGCAGATGAGGAAGATGCGGAGTTTGACGTAGCCGGGGCGCCGGAAGCGGGTTCGAATGAGGATACCGCATATTCCGTAAAAGTGAAAAACAGCAAACAGTTCAAGAAGTTTGAGCAATCTTTTCTGGAGAATACGGAAAGCTTCAAAACCAAGCTCAGGGGTATTGCGGAATCCGGAGGCGAAATCGACAGTCGCGAAATGATCGACAGCATCACCGGGCTGATAGCTGAGGATATGACAGGACTGTCGGTGTTTGATATGCTCCATAATATGCGCCAGTATGATGATCTTACTTATGTTCATTCGATGAATGTGGCGCTTATATGCAATGTATTCGGAAAGTGGCTCGGCATGTCCGAAGGAGATATTGATATAATAACGCTGGGAGGACTTCTCCATGATATCGGAAAGCTAAAGATACCCGATAATATAATCAGAAAGCCTGATAAGCTTTCTCCGGCCGAGTACAATATTATAAAAACCCATCCTTTGCAGGGGTATAATATACTCAAAGATAAGAATATAGATGATAATGTTAAACAGTGTGCCCTTATGCATCATGAGAGGTGTGACGGATCGGGATATCCGCTTGGATTGTCGGCGGACAAGATCAATCAGTATGCCAAGATAGTTTCTATCGCGGATGTTTATGATGCAATGACAGCGGCCAGAGTATACAGAGGACCCCTTTGCCCCTTCAAGGTTATCGGAATATTTGAATCGGAAGGTCTGCAGAAATATGACGGACATTATATTCTGACTTTCCTAGAGCATATTGCAACGACGTATATGAACAACAGAGTACGCCTTAACAACGGAATGGAGGGTGATGTTATATTCATGAACAGAAACCAGTACTCCAGACCGATGTTACAGTGTGGGGATAAGTTTATCGATCTTTCGAGGGAGCCTGAATTATATATTGAGACTTTTGTATAATGAATCCTGAATTTTATGAAGATGAAGTTATAGAGGGATTTTATGTTCCGTCCATGCTAAAGCTTGCGTGGGGTGCGCAGATGGATGTTCTTAACGAAACAGACATTATCTGCCGGAGACATAATATCCCTTATTTTGCGGATTGGGGGACACTTCTTGCCGCAATCCGCCACAGCGGTTACATCCCCTGGGATGATGACCTTGATATCTCAATGCGGCGCAAAGATTATGAGCGGTTTTTGAGGTACGCCGAAGATGAACTTCCCGAAGGATTTAAGGTTATGACATTTAAAAATCATCCGGGACACCATTTCTTTGTTGCCAGAATCGTAGGAAAGCCCAGAATATGCTTTGAAGAAGAACACTTGAGAAGATTTCACTCTTTTCCGTATATAGCGGGACTGGATCTGTTTGTACTCGATAATGTCTGCCGTGATCGTAATCGTGAGAAGCTTAAAGCTAAAAAAGCGGAATTTGTCATTACCGTTGCAGATAACATAGCAGACGGAGACAAGAAGGGCCGTGAAGCGGAAGAATTGCTGAATCAATGTGAAAAGTATTCCGGAAGAAGGATAGACAGAAGACTTCACGGAGAGGATCTGAGGGTCAGAATGTACGGGATTGCCGAAGAACTTTTTGCATCAATTCCTGATGAAGACAGTGATGCGCTGGTTCAGATGATGCCGTATGGAATGTATGGGAATGAGGGGTATATTCCGAAGGAGTATTACAGACAGACAGTCTGTATTCCATATATGGATACGACAATATCGGTTCCGCTGTGTTATGACGCTGTAATGCGCATGAAGTTCGGCAATTATATGGAAATACATAAAGCGGGCTCGGGACATGATTACCCATTCTTTTACGGACAGCATGAACAGCTTCTCGCTACTCTTGATTTTGAGTTTCCGACTTATAAGACTACAG
>DGUG01000001.1 GCA_002394535.1 Lachnospiraceae bacterium UBA4316 | reverse complement strand
ACACAGGCAAAACTGATAGCCGAAAAATATGGGATTCCCCATATTTCAACCGGAGATATTTTTCGCGCAAATATCAAAGAGGGTACCGACCTTGGCAAGGAAGCCAAAGAATATATGGATAAGGGAGAGCTTGTTCCCGATGAACTGACTGTAAGGATATTGCTTGACCGGGTATCAAAGGATGATTGCAAGAACGGATACGTACTTGACGGATTTCCGCGTACCATTCCACAGGCAGAGGTACTTGACAATGAAGTGGCAAAACTCGGGGAGAAAATCGATTTTGCAATAGATGTTGACGTTCCCGATGAAAATATAATACGCAGAATGAGCGGAAGAAGATGCTGCCCCAAGTGTGGTGCATCATATCATATTGTACATATTCCACCCAAAACTGAGGGAATATGTGATGTTTGCGGCAGTGAGCTGATAATACGAGATGATGACAAACCGGAGACGGTCAAGTCACGTCTTGATGTTTATCACAAACAGACACAGCCTCTTATCGATCATTACAGCAAGCTGAACATCTTGAGAACTGTGGACGGAACACAGGATATGCAGGATGTATTTGATGCAATCGTAAAGCATCTGGAGGCGTAGAGATGGCTGTTACGATCAAATCCGAAAGAGAAATTGACCTGATGAGAGAGTCGTGCAGACTTCTCGAAGAAGTTCACGATGAACTCGGAAGATTCGTAAAACCCGGCATATCCACATGGGATATCAACAAATACGGTGATGAGCTTATAAGGGAAAGAGGCGGTGTTCCGAATTTCCTTAATTACAACGGATATCCGGCAAGCATATGTGTTTCGGTGAATGAGGAGGTCGTTCACGGCATACCGAGAAAAGACCGTATCCTGCAAAGCGGAGATATAGTCAGTCTCGATGCGGGACTTATCTATAAGGGATACCACTCTGATGCTGCAAGAACCTATCCGGTCGGTGATGTTGCTCCGGAAGTACAGAAGCTGATCGATGTTACAAAACAGTCATTCTTTGAAGGGATTAAGCAGGCTCGTGCCGGAAATCATCTGTATGATATATCAAATGCAATAGACGATTTTATTAAGCCTTACGGATACGGAATAGTAAGAGATCTTGTGGGACACGGGATAGGGACATCACTTCACGAAGATCCGCAGATACCGAATTTTCGCCAGCACCGGCGGGGTATTAAGCTGATGCCGGGTATGACACTGGCCGTAGAACCGATGATCAATCTGGGAAGATACGATGTCGAGTGGCTGGATGATGACTGGACGGTTGTTGCGGAAGACGGGCTGCCGTCGGCACATTACGAAAACACGATCCTGATAACAGACGGGGATCCTGAGATATTAACTCTTTCACATTAACTCCAACCCAGTAGGAGGGGGACTGTATGTCAAAAGCTGATGTTATCGAGCTTGAAGGAACGGTAGTTGAAAAACTTCCCAATGCAATGTTTCGCGTTAAGCTTGAAAACGATCATGAAGTTATCGCGCATATAAGCGGAAAACTTCGTATGAATTTTATCCGTATATTACCCGGTGATAAGGTAACCCTTGAAATGTCACCGTATGATCTTTCCAAAGGACGCATTATCTGGAGAGATAAATAACAGAATAAACGACACGCGTTTATTCTGTGTCCTATGCACACGATTGCGCAAGGAAGGCCGCTTAGCAGCGGCACGCAATCGGCGCAATATGAACGATAAAAATCGTTCATAATATCAACATATTGTAGATGAGATTTTTGTTGAATTTTAGCACCTTTGGTGTTAAAATAGATAGCGGTCTGTTTTCGGACCGTAGTGTATTTACAAGATCGTAGAGGAGGTAACAAAATGAAAGTAAGATCTTCAGTAAAACCGATCTGCGACAAGTGCAAAGTCATTAAGAGAAAGGGTAAGATCAGAATTATCTGTGAAAACCCCAAGCACAAGCAGAGACAGGGCTAGAGCCCAAAGCAAAATGCGGCTGCAACATAGATAGATTTTTGGAATAACCCACCGAAGAGCTATCTACAGTTGAAATTGGCGAAAGCCAAGCAAGTCCGGGGTTCCCGGATGAAACCGCGAAGCGGTTTCCATTCAATTTGTAACGGAGCGTAACGCTCGCAGAGAAAAGAAAAGAGGTAAACAAGTATGGCTCGTATTTCCGGTGTGGATTTACCAAGAGACAAGCGTGTAGAGATCGGACTTACCTATGTGTACGGTATAGGAAGACCTACCGCAACAAAGATTTTGGAAAAAGCAAAAGTTAATCCTGATACCCGTTGCCGTGATCTTACGGATGACGAGGTCAAGAAGATCAGTGACATCATAGACGCTGAGTACATGGTGGAAGGTGATCTCAAAAGAGAGGTTGCACTTAACATCAAGCGTCTTCAGGAAATTGGTTGCTACAGAGGTATCAGACACAGAAAGGGACTTCCCGTTCGCGGACAGAACACCAAGAATAACAGCCGCACCCGCAAGGGTCCCAAGAAGACGGTTGGCCGCAAGAAGAAGTAGGGAGAAGGAGGTAAGCAGCAATGGCAACAGTAAAGAAGACTGTACGCAAAAAGAGAAGAGAGCGTAAGAACATTGAAAGCGGTCAGGCTCATATCCAGGCTTCCTTCAATAACACCCTCGTTACCCTCACCGACCTGAAC
>DGUG01000096.1:4590-26653 GCA_002394535.1 Lachnospiraceae bacterium UBA4316 | reverse complement strand
GCAAAGAACACCTGGTCGGTCATACGTCTGATATCGGGTATGACATGACGTGAAATATATGATTTTAAGAATCTTCGTATCTGAAGGACGCCCACGACCTTGTCTATTGTTTTGTCGTAGACGATGAGTCTGGAATGATTCTGCTTGAGGATCTCATTCAGAATGTCTTCTCTTGACATATTGATATCGATACCTTCAACATCAACCCTTGGGGTCATTATAGACGTGACTGTTATGTCTCCGAAGGAGAGAGCGGATGAGATCAGTTCGCTCTGTTCCTCATCAATGCTGCCATCTTCGGTCATATCTTCTATAATATCGTATATCTCATCCTCGGTAACGGAAACCTCTTCCCGGCTCCCTGCAATCCTGAGAGTCAGTTTGCCGATACCCGACAGGACAGCTGTAATGGGACGCAGCACTTTCATGAGCACCACAAGAAGCCCTGCGCAGGCAAGGCTGGATTTCTCACTTAACTTCTTACCGATACTCTTTGGAAGCATCTCGCCGATAAGGAACATGGCAAGAGTCATGATAAAAGTAGATGCCGTAACAGCCGACAGCCCCCATCTTCTCGTGACGGCTGCCGTCGCAACACTCGCTGCGGCTATATGTGCAATATTAGTACATATCAGAAGAGTCGTTATCGCATCTTCAAAATTATCAAGGACATACATTACCTTTTGGGCACTGCCGTTCCCCTTGTCTGCCCTAACCTTGATCTTCGTTCTGGAGACACTTGATACTGCCGTCTCGGTAAGGGCACAATATGCTGATGCAACAAACAACAAACAAACTATGATTATAGTTCGACTGTCAGGGTCCATAATATGGATCTTTCACCTCGGCTTTACGATATAATGCGTAATGATATCAAAAAACCATATATTAATCAAATACTTATTTGAATATCTTCCTCGATATCCATATGAGCAGACACGCACCTGCTACGGATATAATGATCGAGCCGATTGTCCCCGTCGCACCGATTCCGATGAGACCGCCGAGCCATCCGCCCAGGGCACCGCCCACAAGACCCAGAATGATGTTAATGATCACTGAATGGGACGTTCCCATGATCTTACCGGCAAGCCAGCCCGATACACCACCGATAATAAGAGCTGCAATAAATGACCACATGATTTTTACCTCCGTTTAATAAACTTATTTTTCCGCAAGTATCTCGGCGATCAGCACCCTCTCATCCATCGGATGCTTGACACCTTTGATCTCCTGATAATCTTCGTGTCCTTTTCCCGCCAGTACTATTATATCACCCTTTTTACCGTTTCTGATACAGTAACGTATCGCATCTTTACGGTCGGGTATTTTAATGTATTTTCCGGTAGTATGCCTTATTCCGGTTTCTATATCCGCGATTATATCCATGGGATCTTCATATCTCGGGTTATCGGATGTGATAACCGTAAAGTCCGCAAGACGTCCTGAAACCTCTCCCATTTCAAACCTTCTGTCCCTTGATCTGTTACCTCCGCATCCGAACAGACATATGAGCCGCGCCGGATTGTACTCGCGAAGTGTTGTAAGAAGACTTTCAAGCGCCATGGCATTATGTGCATAATCAATCAGAAGCGTAAAATCATCCGATACCTTTACAGGCTCGATCCTGCCCTTTACGTGTCCTTTCGGAAGTACGCTTTGAACCGTTACAGCATCTATTCCCAGCACGTCACAGACCGCAACCGCACACAGTCCGTTATACACGGAAAATCGTCCGGGCATATTGATCCTGACCGGATAATTGGCCCTTCCGCATACGTCAAATTCCATTCCGAGATGTGATCCCTCTCCTACGAACTTCACGTTCTTGGCAGAATAGTCAAGACCTTCCTTGAATCCGTATTTGATAACATCGCATGTACTGTCCCTGAGTATGGAATCGATATGCTTATCATCGGCATTTACTATTCCTGTTTTGCACTGTTTAAAAAGCATTGCCTTGCAGGCGAGATACTGTTCGAAATCCGTATGTTCGTTCGGTCCTATATGGTCGGGCTCTATATTGGTAAAAATCCCGATATCAAAGTTAATTCCGAGTGTCCTGTGAAGCATCAGCCCCTGGCTGGAAACTTCCATTACAACCGTATCGCACCCGCAGTCGGCTATTTGCCGAAGCATCTTCTGCAGAGCCGGAGAGTCAGGGGTTGTGTTGGCTGCCGGTTTGTGCTCCTCCCCTATTATCGTCTCGATGGTTCCGATAAGCCCTACCTTCCGGCCTGCCTGCTCAAGTATTGACCTGATAAGATAAGTTGTGGTTGTCTTGCCCTTGGTCCCGGTGATACCGATGGTTACAAGCTCCTTTGCGGGATAATCGTAATGTGCGCACGAAATATACGCCATCGCCGCCCTTGTGGATTCAACTTTAATTATGGTTGTATCCTTAGTATCGTCAGGACACTCAAGCCCGGATCGGTCTCTTTCGACTACTATAAGTGCCGCACCTGCCGCTACAGCCTGTCCAACGCATGTATGTCCGTCAAAATTGGCACCTTTTATACAAACATATACACATCCCTTTGCAAGCTTCCTGTTGTCGGTCACAAACTCCGTATATGTTTTGTCCATACTGCCGCACAGAACTTCATATTCAAAGTCCCTGCATAATTCCATTAAAGACTTCAATGTTGGTATTTCCTCCGTATTAGCATATATTTATCAATAATAAATAATTCACTATTTGAACACAGTTTAAACACAATTGTTTTTTACTATGTATTCAGATAGTTGATGAACACTCACTATCTCCCCCTCATAAGATGGTAAAGGTCTCCGCCCCCGGAGGCCTTTCCTATTCTCTTAACAGCTCAGATATAATCCTTTATCACAAGCTGGATGCTGCGCCTTCCGTTATACTCGTTTACCCCCGGCTGGTACAATACCGACACACTCGTCCTGTCTCTTAGTTCCTCATATGCTCCCTCGGTATCACCGAAATATACAGCCTCAACAGCAACCGCATCCCCTGCGGCATTTTTTCCTTCAAGTACCATTTTGAGAAGATTCCTGTTTTTCCCCAGAAGCTGTATGCTCCTTACCGGTACGTCCTTCTCGGCAAATACCGGCTTCGGATTGGATACTCCGAAGGGCTCAAGCCTGTCAATTTCTTCTACAAAAGCTTCATTCACATACCCGACGGGAAGCGGGATATCTATCCTTATCTTCTCAATAAGATCCTCATCGGTCAGCGTACATATTCCGTTGAGCCTTTCCCTCAACAGATCTGCTGTCCCTGCAGGCATTGACAGTCCCGCCGCCATTTTGTGTCCGCCGAATTTGGTGAACAGTTCGCAGACCTTGTTCAGCTCATCATACATTGAGTACTGCTCTATGGATCTTCCGCTGCCTTTTATGTTACCTTCAATGTCATCCGTCAGTACGATAGACGGCTTGTAGAAATGTTCCCGGAGCCTTCCGGCAACAATCCCCGCCAGACTCTCATGGCATTCCGGCATATATACCACAAGCACCTTATCACTTTTATACTTCTCCTCAACAAGTTTGATCGCTTTGTTTGTAAAAGCCACCGTCATATTCTTGCGGCTCTCGTTGATCTTAACAAGTTCCCCGGCCTTGCCAAGAGCCACATCATAGTCTTCTTCCGTAAACAGGTCAAGTGCCGCATCGGCAGTCTCCAGCCGTCCCGTGGCGTTTATGCAGGGTCCCAGTACAAAGCCCACATGATATGCCGTAATCTTTCCGCCACTAAGACCAGTCGCCTCTATAAGCGCCCTCATGCCGGCATTTGGTGTATCCTTTAATCTGTCCAGACCGAATTTTACGGCTATACGATTTTCTTCCGTAAGCTCCATAAGATCGCCTACCGTTGCAAAAGCCGCAAAGGTAAGCAGTTCCTCAAGCAGGCTTTCCCTATTCTCTACCATATCACCTATATCGCAGTGATCATACATATAGCATATAAGCTTATATGCTACCATGGCCCCGCATATCCCGGAAAAAGGGTATGTACAGTCTTCTCTTTTCGGATCTACCACCGCATCGGCGGCCGGAAGCCTGTAGTGTTTAATGCCGTCAACTTCCTCATACGGCACTTCATGATGATCCGTAACTATAATACTCATACCCAGTGACTGTGCAAGGGCAGCTTCGGCAGCTGCGGCAATCCCGTTATCACACGTTACTATAAGCTCGATTCCGTCATCATATGCGGTTCTTATAATATTCTCATTAATGCCGTAACCGTCCTTTATCCGCTCGGGGAGTCTGACATCCACAACTCCTCCGGCAGCACCTATACCCTTTTTCAGTATATATGACGCACATACGCCGTCGATATCGTAATCTCCGACTATTCTTACCGGCACCTGGGCTTCTATCGCATCCGCAAGAATAGAAGCGGCCGTTTCCATATCTTTCATAAGGGAGGGATCATGCATTTTGGAAATGTCTCCGTTAAGAAACATATCAATCTCCTCATCGGTAACAGCTCCCCTGTTTCTGATGATCCTTGCCAGATACGGACTGATTCCGAAATCCTTGGCTATTTTATTGTAATCGGCGCCCTTAGCCACCACGACCCATTTTTTGTTACTCATACAAAGCATTATATCATTAAGATCTCTATTTATGTAAAAAAAAGAAAAGGAACATATCATGTTCCTTTCTAAATCATCCGCGGGGCTGTATTACTGCTCTTCCGAGTTTCATCAGCATTTCCCTGTCACTTTTTATTGTCGATCCCGATGTGGTCAGCATATCTCCGGTTATTGTGGCGCTTGCACCGCTCCTAAAAGCCGCTTCACCGTTTCCGTCAATAAGTTTCCTTCCTGCTCCCAGCCTGATATCCGCTTCGGGATTGATATATTTAAAGATTGCTATAGTCCTTAATATTTCATCATTGCCAAGAGCCGGTAAATTCTCCAGTGGGGTACCCGGAATGGGAATCAGCGTATTAACCGGAATAGATTTAATTCCCAGATTGGCAAGTGCAAATGCCATGTCAATTCTGTCATCCATGGTTTCGCCCATACCGATTATTCCTCCTGAGCATACATTAAGCCCCGCTTTTTGAGCCCGTTTAATATTTGCAGCTTTATCTTCAAATGTATGGCTGGTGCAGATCTTACTGAAATAGCCCGGAGACGTTTCAATATTGTTATGATAGCTTCTCACACCTGCTTCATACAGCCTCTCAAACTGCTGCTGCGTCAGAAACCCCAGAGACGCGCACAGACTGATCTTCAGTTCCTTGCGAAGCCGCCTGTATATCTCAACTATCCTGTCAAAATCATCATCGGAAGGGCCATGGCCTGAAATAACGATTGCAAACCTGTCCACACCTGCCTTCTCGTTTGACGATGCCAATGCATATATTTCGTCATAATCAAGGAGTCCGTACACATCACAGCCTGTGTGATTGTGTGCCGACTGGGCGCAGAACTTGCAGTTTTCGCTGCAGGCACCGTTTTTCCCTGAAATTATTGTGCACAGATCCACCCCGTCTCCGATAAAGTGTTCCCTTATCCTGTCCGCCCCTTCACTAAGCATCTCTAGAGGCGCCTCTTTTAATATGCCAAGATCATCATTTTCAGACAGTCTGCGGCCGTTAATAATCTCTGTTGCAAGTACCGTAACATCCATAGTTATGATGCCTCCTTAGCTCTTGAGAGCCACGCCATTTAAAGTCCACTTCGTGGAGGCGTGGCCTACGTGCTGCAAAGTTTTCATAGAAAACTTTACACCACCTCTCTAACCGATATAAGGGCCAGCGCTAATGACAGACCCATCCCAATAAGTGTGAGATACTGCATAAACGGCTCAGATACTCCGATATTCGTAAGCACACTTCCGAAATACGTGCCGGCTATTCCGAACATACCGCCCGATATGACTGCCCCGATCCAGATGCCGGTGTTGATCTTTCGCTTATTAAATGCAAATATAGCTATCATCAGAGGGAAGATCACACCCGGTGTATAGATACTGTATGCCCCCGTAAGAAGACTCATGATATCACCCTGGCCTAAAGCCGCCAGCATAAGCGAAATAATACCGATCACTATAACAGTTATCCTGACACCGGTTACACTCTCCTTTTTGAGAATGTCTTTTACGAAGATTGAAGATGCATTGATAATACAGGTGTCCGTTGAAGATAAAATCGCCGAGAGCAGACCGAAAACCAGGAGAATCGCAGCCCATTTCGGCATGATAGAGATCGCATACATAAGTGCACCCATATCACCCATTTGATCAGGGGTAACATTATATCTGATCCACATACCGATCATTGTAATCACAACTGAAAATCCAAGTAAAACAATACCCGAGACGAGTGCAGCTCTTTTAGCCGTCCTGCCGTCTTTTGAAATAAAGTTTCTGGACATTATATCGGGCCCCAAAAAATAAACACCGCCTATCACAAAAAACTGTGTAAACATATTTGAAACTCTGTAATCATCATTCAGAAGTTCAATGTTGCGGATAATATCCGCATTGTTATCTCCCCCCGTAATATACAGATAGCCCATGCAGACAGTTACACCGATAAGAATGATTATCAGCTGCACCTTATCCGTTTTTACTACGGACATCTGTCCTCCGATAGCGGTATATGCAATTACGATAATTGAGGTTATGACAAATATCAGCCTGCTGCTTTTTCCCAGAGCAAATGTAATAAGAGAATTCATTGCCACAAGCTGTCCCGCGATAACTCCAACCCATGATATGACAATGATCAGCGAAATAATGATTTCCGCCCGGCGCCCTACAATCTTTGCCGCAAGGTCAGGCAGTGTATCAGCACCGATACTTCTGACCCTCTCCGATAAAAACAGGGACTGCAGTATGAGCCCTATGGCACCGAATGCAAGCCACCAGATTCCGGGAAATCCGATGCTGTAAACAGTTGTTGTAATTCCGATTGTAGTGGATGCACCGATCACAGTGGCAAGAAGTGTCATGATAACAGACAATGACGTCTGCTTTTTTCCTGCTACGGAATAATCGGTAAAAGACCTGATATTTCTGATATCCAGAATACCTATAGCAATAAATAAGATCAGATACAGCCCCAGTGCTGCTGCAAAAATATGATTCATTTTTCAACCTCTTCCTGTTTGATTTAGCCAGATACTGTTATACAATGATGAGGTTGAATTGTCAACCTATTACGCTTTATCGGTTGACATTTTTGAGAATTCAGCTATTAGTGTGGCAATGACAAGATTTTTGGAAGGTCTTATGTCCGCTGCACCGCATAAAATGTCAGACCGAATCCCAATACCCACAATAAAACTGCTGTATACTCCGGTCTCAAGATCCGACACGGCTTCTGTAAGAATACCGCATATCTTATCCTTTCCCACATATAATGAATTGTCCGCTTTTCTGTCGCATTTAATCCCGTACAGTTCTTCAATGACTGACTTCACCATATCCGCCACTGTTTCCGTAATGGGAGCCGTAACATGAAGCATTTTGGGATCAAGGATAATACTCAGATAAATACCTCCGTCAGGGGAGTCAAAATCAGTGCCCCCGTGTCCTCTTCCCGAACTTTGTGTTCTGGCAACTATTACTGTTTTATCGGATATGTCAAAGTTCCCAACGACCATTTCCCGCTTGGCCTGTGTATTTGTTGAATCCAGATTTTCATATACACAGAGCTTATCAAGCATCCCGTTTGCCATACTGTCCGAAATCATTTTGTGAAGACACAGTGCAATCCCCGCTTTGGATATAATGTCCGAGGATTCATGAAGCATATAACCTCTGTTTCGGACAGACTCTATATTATATCCGGCCTTCTTCAGGTCATTTATCGCTTTCCAGACCGCATTCCTGGATAATCCAAAATCATCCGCCAGGCTTTCCCCCGACACATATTTACCCTTTGCTTCTTCAAGTGCCTGAATTATTCTCTCTTTGGTGTTCATAAAACAATATCCTCAATTCAGATCAGATCTATACACTCTTCTGATTGTACTATATCGTCATAGTACAAAAAAAGGGACATATAAATGTCCCTCTTTCATACGCAGCATATGTTTTAATTCTTCGCACCCAACTTGGTTCTGAGCAGATACCATATTGCACTTGCAAGGCAGACTGACGAATATGTACCGCAGATGATACCTATCATAAGCGGAAGTGCAAATTCCTTGACAGAGCTTACTCCGAGGATGTACAAAACAGCAACCATGATAAATGTTGTCAGCGACGTGAACAGGCTTCGTGAAAGCGTCTGATTGACAGATTCGTTGACAATAGTCTTAAGATCATCCTTGGTCGCATTAAGTTTCTCACGTATTCTGTCGAATATAACAATCGTCGCATTAATTGAATAACCGACTATTGTAAGTATGCAGGCAACAAATGTTGAACCCACTGTAATACGCGCGAGTGCATAGAACGTAATAACCACAAGCACGTCATGGATCAGACAGATAACCGAGCTTGCACCGAATCTTACATCCTTGAATCTGAACCAGATGTATATAAGCATAAGGATAGTCGCAATAATGATGGCAAGTATCGCATCTCTTGACATTTCCGAAGAGATGGTGGAACTTATTGTCTCTGCCACTATCTTATCCGCCGGAACGGCAAATTCGCTCTCCATCATATCATTGAAGGCTTCTCTTTCCTGAACATTAAGAGCCCGCGTCTTGAATATAACCTCGTTTGATCCTGTAACCTTCTGGACCTGAACGTTTGCGTCGCCTGTGATTTTCTCTATTGAAGGTACGACCTTCGCATCAATATCAGCCAGTGCCATATCCTCATTAAATGTTACGTTTGTTGACGTACCTCCGAGGAACTCAAGGCTGAAGTTAAGGGCATGTCGTCCCATTGCCGAATTTGCGATCATAGTAACGATACCGACAAGAATAACCGCTACAGAGATAACGATAAAGACCGTTTTCTTGGACAGAAAATCAATCTTCCTGTATTCTCTTGCCTTGCCGTACCACTTCTCATCCTTGATTCCGAGTGCATAGAAGGATCTTAATATGAGTTTCGTAACAAACAGTGCCGTGATCATGGAAACAACGATACCAAGTGCCAGTGTCTGGGCGAAGCCTTTGATAGATCCGGTTCCGATTACCCCCAGAACAAGAGCCGCGATAAGCGTTGTAACATTACCGTCGATGATAGCCGACAGAGCCTTTTTGTAGCCCTCGTCTATTGCCGATCTTACGGACTTGCCCGCTGCTATCTCCTCTCTGATCCTTGCAAATGTAATAACGTTGGCATCAACCGCCATACCTATTGAAAGAACGATACCGGCGATACCCGGAAGGGTAAGTGTCATATCGAAGAAATTGAGGCAGAATAGTGTAATCAGGCAGTAAAGGATAAGTGCGATGGATGATGCCAGTCCCGGAATGAAATACACCGCACACATAAATACTACGATGATGGCAAATCCGATGGCACCTGCCTTAAGGGATCTGGATATTGCCTCTGTACCGAGCTGTGCACCAACTACATTTGAACGCAGCTCTTCAAGTTCAAGCTTAAGACCACCGATACGGATCGTGGATGCAAGCTGCTCTGCTTCTTCGATGGTTCTCTGACCCGATATCTGAGCCATACCGCCTGTGATTGCCGTTTTAACAACCGGAATAGAAGCGGGAGCACCATCGTAATAGATCATTATTGTATCCTGAGTCTTGGCTGCCTCTGTAGTCGCAGCGGCAAACTTCTTCGTACCCTCTTCGTCAAGTGTAAGTTCAACGATATATTCGGTAGTTCCCATATCGTTCTTGATGGCACCTGCTCTTGATTCAACAACATTAGAACCGGTAAGGACAACCGAACCGTCCGCAATAAGCTCATCTATACTCTTTGAGAGATTGCCGTATGCATCATAGTTTGTATTACCGTTTGAGTCCACATGGTTAATAAAATACAGACTTCCGGGTCTTCCCAGTTCTTCAAGAACCGCATTGGCATCGGACAGACCGGGGATCTCAATACTAACCCTGTCGCTTCCCTCTTTATAAACAAGCGCTTCGGTTGAGTAACCTTCAACCCTCTGCTGGAGCTTATATACGGTATCATCCATATCTTCAGCGGAAGGTGTTTCATCTCCTACAGCCTGGTATGTTATGCTGACACCTCCGGCAAGATCAAGCCCTAAATGAATGCCTTCGGCACTTCCTACGCGGTCAACACCGATCCCATACCATACCGAGTAGCCGAATCCTGCGATAAGCAGAAGGATAGCTACAAGCGCTATGATTGCATTTTGTTTCTTCATTGCTTCTGTTTCCTTTCAAAACTTTGGTTTTATTTGGCAGTTGCTGCCTTCATCATAATGGCACATTCCACACGTTTGCGCTGAAGTGCGCACCCGATATCATATACCCCGTTAATATCTCCTGTAAAGTTGTAAGCGTTTGCGGCACAGCCTCCGCTGCAGTACAGTTTCGCAAAACAGCTCTTACACTCCTCTTTGGAGTAAACATTACACATTTTGAACTTATCCCGAAGCTTTGTATTCGTAACTCCGGAATCCACATTGCCCATAAGAAAATCCGGCATTCCAACAAACTGATGGCACGGATACAGATCTCCGTTCGGGGCAACAGCCAGATATTCACATCCCGATCCGCAACCCGACAACCGCTTATATGCACACGGACCTCCTGAAAGATCAATCATAAAGTGAAAGAAGTTAACACCCTTTCCCCTTTTTCTTCTGTCGAGAAGGTACTTTGCAAGTATATCATACTGCTCGCATAAAATGGGAACATCTTCTTCTTTTATGGCATAGCTTTCACTTGGAGGTGCAACAACCGGCTCAACGGATATCTGCTCGAAGCCAAGCTCTGCCAGATGCTTTACATCTTCCGAAAAATCAAGGTTGTTATACGTATATGTGCCTCTGACGTAATAGTTCATCTGGCCGCGGGATTTAGCTGCCTTTATAAATTTCGGAACTATTGTCTCATAACTTCCCTGTCCTCCGCGACGCGGCCGCATAAGATCATGTATTTCCTGCCGCCCGTCTATCGACAGAACAAGGTTACCCATCTCTTTGTTGGCGAACTCAAGTATTTCGTCATCAAGGAGCATTCCGTTTGTCGTAAGAGTAAAGCGGAATTTTTTATTATTTGCTTCCTCGATCGACCTGCCGTACTCAACAAGCTGCTTTACAACCTCAAAGTTCATAAGGGGCTCGCCGCCGAAGAAATCGACTTCGAGATTTTTCCTGCCTTTTGATTCTCTCACAAGGAGGTCTAACGCCTTCTTTCCAACTTCATAGCTCATGAGAGCACGCTCCCCGTGATATTCACCTTCACCGGCAAAACAGTATTTGCAGGCAAGATTGCAGTCATGGGCTATATGAAGACAGAGGGCTTTTACAACAGTCTCCCTGTTTGTATAATCTGAAATGTAATCCTCGTACAGATCATCCGTAAACAGGCTCTCATCCTCGATAAGATAAGCCACTTCCTCATAAGCCTCGGCAATCTCACTCTCATCATATGCCGGAAGTCTGTCCTTAAGATAATCTTTTATAACCCCGTATGGAACCGCCTTGATATCATCCCCATCCACAACGGTCCTTATATCCGATGATTTTGAATACTCATTAAGAGAAGCTATCATGTCATATACGATATCATCAACAACATGAACGCTTCCGCTCTCTGTATCCATTACAATGTTATAACCGTTATTTCTGTATTGATGGACCAACTTTTTTCCTTCCTGTTACATTAGAAAAAGCCCTTTAGAGGGCCTTTTCGCAGCTCTGATTTCCTACGGTGCAGGATGTTTTACAAGCTGACTGGCATGATGTCTGGCACTCACCGCATCCGCCCTTTTTAATTGACTTCTTAAGATTTCTTGTCTTCAAAGATTTAATGTGCTTCATCTTCTGTCCTCCAAAGTGTTACTGAGAATAATTCTAACGAATTATAGCATAACGGCATTACAATGGAAAGAGATTTTTTATTGGGTCAGCATATACAAAAGTGCAATAATCACTGCAGCAATTAAAATCGCAAGAGCAACACGCCAGCCTGATACCGGATAGTCACCGCCGACCTTGCCCGACTGACCGTTTACTACGAACTGATATGTCTTGTCCCTGTATTTGAAACTTGATAGCCATATAGGAAGCATTAGATACTTGTAGGTTATATTGGAATATGCTGTGTTTCCGCTAAAGTTTCTTACATGATCTGCATTATAACGGCTGCGGATATTACTCTCTATAGCTGCCCTCAATCTGTTTTTTATAAACTCTTTTGCTTTTTCCCATGCATCCTTAAGGCCTATCGAATAACGTTCGGCCAGAAAGCCTGCCATGTATTCGGGCTTGTACGACTTGTTGTCTTTTGTGTCAAAAGGCTCAACACGCTTTAACATATTAACATTCTGATCACCGGTTCCGGCTACAAGCGCATCATCAATGAATTCATCATAAGATCCGCTGGTACGGTGCCAGTCGGTAACTGTATGTCTGTTGTCGCCTTCTCCTTCCTCTCTGTCTATGCCGTATTCCGCCGTATAATCGGTATGGGTATCGGCATCAAAGGTCCAATACGGAAGATATATTCCCTTAAATCTGTCCGCCTTGGCACTTCTCTTGGCTTCCCTTGGAGCAAACCATTTTTTGGATATCCACCTTGTAAACCGCTCCCCTGCTTCCTTTGCGGTAATCTTAAACAAAACAACGCCGTTAGGAGCCAGTGTTTTAACATCGCTTGCTTCCATAACCTGGTTTGACCCGCAGTAAGGACATTCATTTGCAACTTCGAGAGCATCATAAACCGATACGGCTCCGCATGATTTACAGGTTACGGTTTTCTGGGAAACTCCCCAGTCACAGTTTCCCGTGAATTCCGCAGAAGCAAAATCCTGCTCGGAGGCCACAGTATCACCTTCGGTGTTCTCTGCCTTGATCTCCTCACGATATCCGCAGTACTGGCAGTACAGTCCCCCTGTTGACGGATCGAAATCCATTGTCGCTCCGCATTGCGGACACTTCCTGTCGGTTGCCTTCATCGTGTCAACTTTTTTTGCATTCATAACATCTTCGTATTCTGCCATTTTACTCTACCCCGCTCTGTTTTGGTTTCGACTTGGGTTTATCCTCCGTCTTACTCTCATCCTCTGCTGCCTCCGGCTCTTTGTCCGCTGTATCATTACTTTCGGTATCAGCTTCGGACAACTTCAGCTCTTCATATTCATCTCCCGGATATTCATCCTCCTCGGGAGAGAAGAAAATGCGTCCCGCTGCCTTGTCAAAAAAGGCAACCTTATTATTTTTTGTAGAATACAGTGTGACATTTGTTCCCGAGAAAGTCAGGGCTCCGGCAGATCTTAAAACGTCGAGTACGCCTGTATCAAATTCGTCCGGTTTAGCATCCCCACTGTATTCATTTCCGTACTTTGCAAGCTTTACTTTATCAAGCGGATCTACCGGAACTCCTTCTTCTATCCCCTTTTGTATCTCTTTGCCGTAGCTCTCGGATATATACATGAACAGATCCGTAGGTATCGTATTGGCTGCAAATATATCAAAAGCCTCTGAATAATCATCATAATCGTCAATGTTTCCGCTCTCAAAACACAGGATCGCAAGATTATACCACTCCGTGAGATTTCCCCGGTCATTTGAATCCGAATTGGCATACATAAGATTAAGTGCTATCGTGGGAATGTAATACTTGCAATACAAAATATTCTTATCCTTGAGTGTAATTTCATATTCATAAACCTTGGCGGAACTTTCATAATCCATGTTCGCATATGTGGTATTCTCGCCGATATGCCCATAATCACCGATGTCACCGAAAAGCTCTTTGTTTTTGGCTTTTGCAAGCTCTTCGATCCTCGAAACAGCTTTTTGCGAAACATCATACTCGTTTACGATCTCGAATTTCGCACCGGGATAACTTTGCTTAAGAAGCGGCTCAAGATAACTCTTATCTCCGTCATACTTAAAATACGTCATGTAGTTGGTCATATCCATCTCATCGCTGCGTCCCTTACCGGTCTCACTGACCTTGTACCACAACCTCTTAGGGGACAGATATGTAAATCTTACCGCATTGTCCTGATCAGCCGCGGTAAAGTTTATGGAAAACGGATAACGGTCATCATATACTTCATAATCTGTATATAACTCCCTTGTTGAAAGCTCTTTCGGAAGAACTGTTGTCAGAATCACATTTCCCGCTTCATCAGCCTCGGTCACATAATCATAATATGTTCCCTTGCTGTCCTTGACTTCCTTTGATGAAGGCTCCGGCGTCGGTTCGGGTGTCGGCGTCGGATCATTAACAGGCTCTGCTTCTTCTTCAGGTAACTCCTCAACCGCCGGTTCCGCTTTCGCAGTATCGACTTCCCCGGTTTCACTTTTTATGCCCGTTTGAGGCAGGGCTAAGCCTGCGCCACCCAATCCGTTCATAAAAAAGAGAACGAGGCCGACAAGAACAGCTACAAGTCCTATTATCATGGCAACGATCTTGCCCGAGGCCTTCTTGCGCTGGCTTTCCTGCTCCAGTGTTTCCATAACTTCTATCGGATACATCGACACGTTTTCTGCCTTGGTTACATCAGCACCGCATCTTATACAGTTTAAATGCGTATCCTCAAGCAGCATCCCGCATTTTCTACAATATTTCATACAACCTCCGTATTAAAACATATGCGTCAATTCTTAAACTCGGAATGATAGAATTCCCTTATATTATCCAATGCAAAGCCTTCTTTTTCAAGTTGTTCCTTCTGAAACTTCTTGTTCTTATTCATCATGGATACAAGAACACATGCTCCCGTTCCACGGAGTTTTGAAGCTTCCCTGATCACCCGGGCGGTAAAATCACTTGATGCACCTTTTTCTATCAGGAAGGCATATTTTTCTCCCGCTCCCGCCGGAGTAAATCCTTTGTCAAGAAGGATCGTTATAATACGCTCGAAACCGATGGAGAAACCGCAGGCACAGACTTTATTTCCGGTAAACCTGCCTATCATCTCATCATATCTTCCGCCTCCTGCCACGCTCGATCCGAATTCATTCATCGTTATCTCAAAAATCGCGCCCGTATAATAAGACATTCCCCGAACCAGAGTCGGGTCAAAAATTATGTTAAAATCCGCATTTTTAACTTTTTCAACGCTTTCCATTATGCCGGTAAGGCCGCTTATCGCACCATCTTCGATGAATCCGCCGATTTTTTGTGAAAGCTCGTTCAGGTAGGATACCCCGTTTACATCGCCCTCAAACAGGCTGATGTATTTATCAACGCACGTCTTTTCATAACCTCCGGATATTAGTTCTTCCCTTACACCTTCCGTGCCTATCTTGTCCATTTTGTCGAGAATTATAAACACATTATCAAGATCTTTTTCATCAAATCCGGAGCTTTCCGCCATTGCCCTAAGTATCCTGCGGTCATTGATCCTTACCGTAAAATCCTTAAAATCAAGTTTTCCAAGAAGTGTTGTCGTTGCCGTAATAAGTTCTATCTCCGCAAGATTGGTAGGGTCCCCGAGTATATCTATATCACACTGTACAAACTGGCGGAATCTTCCCTTCTGCGGACGGTCGGCGCGCCAAACAGGCCCTATCTGAAGAGCTTTAAAGGGAGCCGGAAGTTCTGCCGCATGTGCTGAATAGAATCTTGAAAGCGGAAGGGTCAGGTCGTAACGAAGCCCTGAATCCGCAAGTTCCTCCTCTTTTGTATCCGGACCAAGGACAAGCTTTTCACCTCTTTTTAATATCTTAAATATTAATTTTTCGTTTTCTCCCCCCTGTTTGCTCAGGAGATTCTCTATATGCTCTACGGCCGGTGTTTCAATCGGGGTAAATCCGAATGTCTGATATGTATCCTTTACAAGCTGAGTAACATAGTCTCGTATACGCATCTCATTGGGAAGTATATCCTTCATTCCGGTTACAGGTTTTTTGATAAGTGCCATTTCAATTCCCCTTTTCATGTACAAATAGTTTTCTTTTTTTGTCGATCATCTCGTCGATCCTGTCTATATACAGCGAAACGTCCTTGACGTTATCGCACCGCTCGATTCGTCCGTCGGAGAAAACCCTCTTTGATATGGTTCCCGCACCGGCTGCGGCAATATCCGTTACTTCTTCCATGATAACGATATTGTATATTCCAAAGCACCCTTCCCTTGCATATCCCACATTCTCAAAGTTACCCGCCATGTTCTTCTGCCGGTACAGATAATACGGAATAAGACCCAGTGATCTTGCACTCTTATCGGCTATATCCATAATACCCGGTGTATTGATGCTTTTAATATCCTTGTGTTCTTCCAGATAGCGGTGCATATTTGCCGCTCTCTTTATGGCCATGGAATGGACTGTAATGCTGTCGGGATTAAGGTCGCATATCTTTTTAAAAGTATTTGACACATCCTCTTCATCTTCTCCCGGAAGGCCCAGTATCAGATCGGTGTTGATGTTCGTAAATCCCGCCGATCTTGCCGACTCAAAGGCCCTGTACACATCCTGTGTGGAATGGCTTCTGCCGATAACCTTAAGAGTCTTATCATTCATAGTCTGCGGATTAATGGAAATACGTGTAACCCCGGAATCACGCAGCGTCTCAAGTTTCTTGCCGGTAATACTGTCAGGACGACCCGCTTCAACGGTAAACTCCCGTAAAAGTGAGCAATCAAATGCACCCCTTATATATCCGATGAGATCATTTAACTGTTCTGCCGACAAAGTTGTGGGGGTGCCACCGCCTATATAAACACTGTCGGGACATCTGCCACTGTAATACTCCGCGAAAAAATCAATCTCCCGCTTTAATGCTCTAAGGTATTCATCTACTCTGCCTGCCCAGGATGCGATGGGATACGAGGTGAAGGAACAGTAAAGGCATGTGGTGGGACAAAACGGAATTCCCACATACAGACTGAATCCCTCCTTGTTAAGGCTCTTTAGGACTTCATGTTCTCTGTGCGCAACCGAAGTCGCAAGGCTTATCTTCTCGTCCGAGCATAAATATACGGACTTCATATAGTCTGCTATCTGTTGATCCGATGCGCCTTCCCTGATCATCTTCATAGGAACCTTAACGGGCCTTATACCGGTCATGGTTCCCCATGGAAGGCTCTTTTTCGTCACATGAGATAATACCTCATAGAGCGTGTGTTTCAGGTCATTCTTTATCGCAGGACGTTCTCTGACGGATATACATTTCTCCCTTTGACCTGCAAATCCGAGTTTGGGCGCACCGACAACTATTTTTTCGTCCGTAATAAGGACGCTTATATCATAATTCTCCGCATCATCCGCAATGCTTACATCTTCTTCCGGATAGAAGGCTTTGACAAGAGAATGAACATCATAAGAAAATCCGGAACTGTTAAGAAGTACTTTCATATCATTCAGGCAAGAAACGGATTATGTGCGATTTCTTCAGCCATTGTCGTCGTATCGCCGTGTCCCGGATATACTTTGACATCACCGGAAAACCTTTGTGCAAGCATTTCAACGCTCTGCATTATCTGCTCTCCGCTACCCGTCGGAAGATCTGTTCTGCCTATGGACCCACAAAACAGGGTATCTCCCGAAAACAGCCATTTTTCACTTTTCACATAATAGCAGCAGCTTCCGATTGTATGACCCGGAGTTGCAACAACCGTAAACTTTATTCCGGCAAGTTCGATCTCTTCTCCATCGCTAAGAAGTACATCCGGATCAACCGTATACGGGCGTCTTATCTGATCAGATGCATTGAGATTCGAATTATTGCATACCTCCTTTTCGGCCGAAAGAGCATACAGCTTTGCACCTGATTTTTCCGTCAGCTCATGGCATCCCATTATATGATCGAAATGCCCGTGGGTAAGGAGTATTCCCGATATTCTGAATCCTTTTGCCGTCAGCCTGTCATATAAACCGTTCTTAGCCGGATCTATAACAACCGTCTCCATCGTTTCACAGTCGTATACTATGTAACAGTTTGTTTCTACTGCGCCAAGTACCATGCGCCCTACTTTTATATCTCCCATCAGCCGGCTGTCCTTTCTATGTCTATGATACCGTTGATTGCACGAAGTTTCTGAACAACGTCCTTAAGTTCTTCCTTACCTGAGGTCGAAAATGAAAGCTCTATCGTCACTGTTCCCTGTTTGCTTGTTCTTACGTTCATGTTCAGTATAGATACTCCACGCTCCGTAAGATTCTTTGTAACATCCATCAGAAGTCCGTGCCTGTCCTGTGCAAATATACGGATACCCGTTTCAAACTTTTCGGTATTGTCCGATACCCTGACTTCTCTTTCCCATACTGCTTCGATCAGCCTTGCTCTCTCATCTTCCGGAAGGGCAATGATATTAACACAATCCGTCCTGTGAATGGAAACTCCTCTTCCTCTTGTCACATATCCGACAATTTCATCTCCCGGAATGGGACTGCAGCACTTACTGAACCTTACCGCAAGATCCTCTGTTCCCTGGACAGCAACTCCGCCGCCCCGCCTTACCATGAGTCTCTTATGGTTGCCTGCTACATTAATATCCTCGACGATCTTCTCGTCAGACATTATAATCGGATGGTCGCGGTCATACAACTCCTTCATTCTGTTGATGATGGCGCCCTCACGAAGTCCTCCGTGGCCTACAGCCGCACAGACCGCATCCCAGTCACGGAATCCGTACTTTTGCATTATCGCATTCATGTACTGCGGCGTCATTATCTGTGCCGAATCTATGGAATTGCTTTTGCAATACGCCAGTATAAGTTCCCGGCCTTTTTGGATATTATCTTCCTTCAGTTCATTTTTGAACCACTGGTTGATTTTTGTTTTAGCCTGGTTGGATTTGACAAGATTAAGCCAGTCCCTGCTCGGGCCTCTTGAGTTCTGGCTTGTTATGATCTCGATACGGTCACCGTTTTGTATTTTGTAATTGATAGTGGCAAGCTGACCGTTTACACGCGCACCGATCATCCTGTTTCCCACTGCCGAATGGATGGCATACGCAAAATCGATGGGATTGGAACCCGCCGGAAGTGTTTTTACATCTCCCGTTGGAGTGAAACAATATACAGTATCCGAGTACAGTTCAAGGTCTGATTTGAGAGTATTAAGGAATTCCTTGTTGTCGGACAGATTAACCTGCCAGTCGAGAATCTGTCTTAGCCAGCTCATCTTCTCTGCCTCGGATTCCTCTACCTTCTTGCCATCCGAGCTTTCCTTGTATTTCCAATGGGCTGCGATACCGTATTCCGCTGTTCTGTGCATCTCCTTGGTTCTGATCTGAATCTCAAATGGTCTTCCCGAAGGCCCGATAAGAGTCGTATGAAGGCTCTGATACATATTGGGCTTGGGCATGGCGATATAGTCCTTGAACCTTCCGGGAATGGGCTTATACATCTCATGTATTACACCGAGAGCCGCATAGCAGTCCGGTATAGTATTAACAATTATCCTTACGGCAAACAGATCATATATCTGATCAAGCGTTTTATCCTGATTAAGCATCTTGCGGTAGATCGACATGAAATGCTTGACTCTTCCGTCAAAAGTCGCTTCAATTCCTGCATTGGTTATATGTTTTTTAACATCCTCCACAATTTCCGATACATATTTTTCCCGTTCTGATTTGCGTATACTGATCTTGTCCGCGAGATCGTAATATACCTCCGGCTCAAGATATTTAAGTGACAGATCATCCAGTTCAACCTTCATCTTCGATATTCCGAGACGCTGGGCAAGAGGCGCATATATATCCATTGTTTCCCTTGCAATCTCAACCTGTCTCTCAGGCGGCTGATACTGAAGAGTCCTCATATTATGAAGTCTGTCGGCGAGCTTAACCATTATGACACGGATATCCTTGGCCATTGCCAGGAACATCTTCCTGAGATTTTCCGCCTGATATTCCAGCTTATCTCCGTTATATCTGATCTTTTCGAGTTTGGTAACGCCGTCAACGATAAGGGCCACGTAATTGCCGAACTGGTCCCGGAGTTCCTCGTCGGTAATCACCGTATCCTCAACAACATCGTGCAGAATGCCTGACACTATTGTTTCCTTGTCAAGTTGAAGCTCAGCAAGTATGATGGCAACCGAAAGCGGGTGTATGATGTAGGGCTCCCCGGATTTGCGGAGCTGGTTTTTGTGCGCCATGCTGGCAAGATTATATGCTTTTTCTATAAGAGATATATCATCGGATGGATGATATTTTCTGACACGCGAAATAAGCTCCTGATACAGCTGTTCAGGGCTCTGATGTTCAGACAGGGCGGTAAACGCACCGTCATCAAGTATAAGTTCCGTTACATGTCCTTCATCCACTTATACTATGCTCCCAAAAAACCTGCTATTATCCTCTCCTCAGCCTCTTCTTCGGTCAGCCCCAGTGTCATAAGTTTAATTATCTGCTCTCCCGCAATCTTTCCGATTGCAGCCTCGTGAATGAGGTTGGCATCAATCGAGGAAGCGTTAAGAGCCGGTGATGCATTGACTCTTCCATTGCCGACAAGTATCGCATCACATTCGGAATGTCCCTTGCACCTGCATTTTCCGTTAATAGCCGAAGAGTATTCCTGGAAAGAGTTACCTTTCGCAACACTTCTGGAGATCAGATCCACATTGGAATCTTCCCCCACCATATCAACCGAAAACTTTGTAGATGCTGTCTCATCATTATCGGTCATAATACTCTCGTGAATAATCAGGCTTGCATTTTTCTTAAGGATTGCAGTCGTATCTCTGGTAGTCTCGTTGACTCCTCCTAACTGCAGAGTCTCCATCTCAAGCACAGCCCCGTCATCAAGTTCAGCGTATGTAACCGGATCAATCACACGCTTTCCTCCTCCTTCGCCTATCCCTATGTGTTTTTCCTTATACACAACATGGGACCCTCTCTCAAGGAAAAATCTGTGAATGCCGTTATGATTTGAGCCTTCTTCCGCGTCCGTATGTACTCCGCATCCGGCAACAATCGTTACATCCGCACCGCTTTGCACGTGAAAATCGTTATATACAAGGTCATGAACGTCGCTCTTGGTGACACAGGCAGGTATGTACACCGTTTCCTGCTGTGCCTTGTCGGAAATGTAAATATCTATCCCCGGCTTGTCTTCCTTCTTCACTATACGAATATGGTCACTGTTTTGGAAACTGATGCATTCTCCGTTTTCGCGAAGGGAATAGGCGCCCGAGAACACTCCGTCCCAATCGGTTATCTCCCGAAGGATTTCTTCCGTGATCTTGTCCATATCAAAACATCTCCTTGCCCTTTGGGCAATAATTATCGGTATTATTCTTCATAAGAGCCGGAAATACCTGATCCTTTGTTCCGCTTTCCGAAACAACACCATCCCTTATGACCACAATCTCATCAGCAATTTTTAATATCCTTTCCTGATGGGAAATAATCAGAAGCGCAACATCATCATCTTCTTTCAGGCTCTCAAAGGCCTGTATAAGGCTTGTAAAACTCCACAAATCGATTCCGGCCTCGGGCTCGTCAAATACAATGTACTTTGCTCCTCTTGCAAGAACAGTGGCAATCTCTATCCTCTTCATCTCACCGCCCGAAAGATGTGAATCCATTTCCCTGTTCATATAGTCCCTTGCACACAGCCCGACTTTTTCCAAAATACGGCACATTCGCATTTCAGACATATCTCCGCCCGCGGCTATGCTCATAAGGGTTTTGACATTTATCCCCTTGAAACTGACAGGTTGCTGGAAAGCATATGCGATTCCCTTTTTTGCCCTGTCTGTAATGGACATTTCTGTAATATCTTCTTCGTCAAGGTATATAAATCCGGATGTGGGCACATATAGCCCGGCTATTATCTTGGCAAGGCTGGTCTTGCCTCCGCCGTTAGGGCCGGTTATAACCGTAAGTTTTCCCGGTTTGACAGACAGGCTGACATTTCGGAGCAGATTTTCCTTCTCGGGAAGATTCAGTGTTATGTTCTCCAATTTAAGCATTATAATTAGCCTTTCAGATATCAATTATGTCATTATTCCAAAAAACCTCAAGGTTTGCCATGCAACCCTGAGGCTCTTTCGTTCGTAAAATAATACAGTAAGCAGCTCGTAGGGGAATCGAACCCCTG
>DGUG01000096.1:3299-4519 GCA_002394535.1 Lachnospiraceae bacterium UBA4316 | reverse complement strand
TCCGCCGTGAGAGGGCGGCGTCTTAACCGCTTGACCAACGAGCCGTACTTGACCATATTATACGAATCGGAACAAAAAAGCAAGTAGAAAATTAATTGAAATACTTTAACATAAATGCGGGAAGCATGATTTTACCGTCAATAGTCCTTACTCCGTCGACGTGTGCCGTGAATTCTTCGGATATCGGTTCGGTTTCCACCTCAGCCTCATCATTTATTGAAGTATCATCATCGGGGCTGACGGCAAGCATGCTCTCGTCAACGGTCTCACCACGCTCTTCGGCCGCCTCTATTATAGCTTCGTTAAGCGCATCGATCACTTCCTGGGGCACAACGTAATCATCGCCCATAAGATCTTCCTGCTGTTCTATTGCGGCCATCACAATAGGGTCCGGTGCAGACCGGGCTTCTTCGCTTTCATGTACTTCCTCTACGACCTTAATATTTGATCCCGAACTGTTTATGGCATCCATATAACGGTTGAGAACACCCCTGACATCCACCCCGAGCAGATCGGAAAGTCCGTTTATAACATCGTCATCCATCTCGTTAAGTGTGATAACAACATCTATATCTGCCTGAGACAAATCCTTAATATCAATATCTCCAAGCCCGAGCGCGTCAAGATCCAGTCCGCCGTAATCCTCCATGATCTGAAGTGATCCTTCTCCCAGCTCCCGGATGATCTCCTCCAATTCTTCGTCGGACATTTCCGTATTGAATACTTCCGCAAACCTGCCTTCGATGCCTTCAAGATACAGTGTTGCAATACCCTCTATGTCACCCCGGGCTTCCGTAAGTATCTTCTCGGCACCCTGCTGTGTAAGTCTTCCCGACTCAATATCCCCACTCACATCCTCATACAATGACAGGAAATACTTTTCAAGAAGAGCCGAAAGATCCATACCCGTTGCAACGATCTGATCTCCTACTTTTGCCACGTCCTCATCGGTCAGAATCTCCTGCCCCACTTTCTCATAATCCATATCTATGAGTTTTTCGATATCACCGTCAAAGTACTTACCGATAATGTCCACAACACCCTTGGATACCGAATTAATCTCTTTTGCGATCTCTCCCTCGGCCCATCCGTCTCTGGGAATGCCCGCGATCTTCTCTTCAAAGAATTCACCAAGAGCCGCTATTGTATCAACCTCTATCTGCTCAGCCGCTTCCTTTGTAACCTCTTCGATTATTTCTTCCTTCGAAGTTTCTTCCGCA
>DGUG01000096.1:0-3228 GCA_002394535.1 Lachnospiraceae bacterium UBA4316 | reverse complement strand
TTCTTCCGCAGCAGCCTCTTCGTCGGCCTTTTCTTTTTCTTCCTCTATGATCTGTTCTGCTTCCTCTATCTCTTCAAGTTCTCTTTCAATCTTTTCCTTGTCATCGTCGATCTCCTCCGAAGCATCGGCGTCTGCGGTTTCACCGCCCATGAAGTCTTCAATGAGTTGGTTGTTATCAAAGCCTTTGAAAGTAACGCTGCCCTTATCGTCACCCTCGATAACAATATCGATCTGCTTGTCACCCTTTGTTGCAGTAAAGACGCCCTCTTCGACAGTCGTATCCCATCCGTTTTCGCGGGCAAAGGAAACTACATCAAAATCGCATTGGAAAGGTTCGATCTCATCATCAGGTACGGAAGCGCTCTTGACTCCCTTTCTGAACAGATACCAGTTCAGCTCGTCCGATATCCTGGTGCAGTTTTCCGAAGACTCATCCACCGTATCCTTAATAAAATCATTCATTACCGCAGCGGCATTTGCCTGTGATGATTCATACTCATCTTTCCATGCTCCGCGCACGGATTCTTCGATATCACTCGCACTTGCAGCCTCCACGCCTTCCCAGTAATGTCTTACTGATGCGCCATAAACTTCCCTCTTGGGATATATGGCACTGTTAAGCTTTGCAAAATCAAACTGTACTATTCCTTCTGTATATGCATCATCTGTTATATCGGTAGAGATATTTTCAGGGAGGGTATCCGCAAGTGCGGGAATAGGTATGAAGGGCGAAGCCGTAGGATTGGACGGGGTAGTCCACACTACCGATGACATCTGCGCAGGCACGTCATCAAATACCTGTACGAGGTTTACGTTACCCACCATCTGATTATTTATGCCGTAATATACTCTGTTGTCTTCATCGCGAAGATCGTAAGCTGTTCCTTCAAACCTGTTTCTGAAAAATGAAAACGCCTGATTGACGGAAACCTCTTTATCCGGCGTAAAGAATACTTCATACCCCTCTTCCGGATCGTATTCGAGCTCCTCCGAAGGCGCAAACACATCATGACCCACCCATCCTCTTAAGTGGGATTCGTCATTGTAACTGTTGTCATAATTATATGTAAGAATCAAGTCAAGATTGCCGTCATCATCAAGCACGGCAAAATCATTTTCTTCAGGCAGAGTCAGAAGCTTTTTGGAAACGATAGTGTCGGAGTCTTCCGGATCGGCAGTCCTGATGATAGGATCATTTGAAAAAGTTGCAATCTTGTCATCAGGGAGCTTCTTTGCCACATACTCATGTCCGGTGAAGTTTTCCACCACCCAGGCTCCGTCGGAATCCGTAATGAAAACTATCTCTGCCGTCTCGGCTCCGGTCTCATCATATATCGAGCACAGAAGATCCACTGCTTCCTTTGCGGTCCCCGCGGTAGAGCATAGAACCTTCGCAATCACTTCCTCGCTTATTCCGTCATAAACAAAAGGATCAGCAGACTGGGCGTCAATATTGCAGTCGGTTGTAAGTCCCGTAACTACGGAAACACCGTACTCATTTGACGCGCAACTTGTCCATCCCGCATAATCCGTGAAGCCCATCATCTTAACAATGGTCATTTTGGCCGAATCTTCCGGCATTTCGTAGCTGTATCCGTTGGAAGATTCGATAGTTTCCCCTTTTTGTATCAAACCCTCATCAAGTACAACCGGTATGGATGCCATACCCGTATCCGCTTCTGTTGAAATCCCCACAAGCGTTGTTCCGTCAGCACTTGCATCCTTGCCGACATAAATGCCGGTACCGGCATTTACGCTTGTTCCGCCGGTGGCAATGCACAAACACAGCGCCGCAGCTCCTACCAAAATTTTTGTTAATCCCTTCATTTTTTCTCTCCCTTTTTAACTCGATTCAATCGTTTACCCCAATTAAATGCGCGCAACAAAAAATGTTGCTGCACACACCATTAAATGTACCGCGAATAATATATTATGTCAACAAAAATATTATGTTAACAGATGATTTTTTTCTCTTTGTGAACCTCGTACTTTGTAACGCCTGTCACGGTCTCTCCGTCGATCTGCAGCGCAGTCGGACGATCGAATTCAACCGTAACATCGCTCCCCATTATCTCGGTTACAAGACTTTTGTATTTCAGATGAGTCCCCTTAAATATGGAAAGAAATGCATACAGAAGCGCTATCCTGAATTTGGAATGCACGACTATAACCGATACTTTTCCCTCTTCATTCAGTCTGTCCTGATTGGGTGCGCACATCATCCCGCCGCCGTAATACCTTCCGTTCATGGCCGGCGCCATCCAGACATCCCTGTACTCCGTTGTAACACCATCAACGGTAACCTTCGCGTTCACGCGATGAAAATCATACGCAAGACCTTTCAGTGCAATAAGCGGATAATTGACACGCTTTCCGGGCTTTTTTACTCTGATTTTGTCGCCTTCCTCACAGCAGTATCCGTCAATACCGAATCCGATCCCGTTGAGAAATAAGCTCTCCTTACCGTCTATTATGACTTTGGGAATGCATTTAAGATATTTGTTAATACGGAATACACCGTTTGTTTTGTCCTGATCTATATCATGGTAAAAATCATTTCCGCTTCCGGCGGGATAATAGAAAATATCCTGTTCAAGATCCACTGTATTTACGGAATTAATAAGGTGATTAAGAGTTCCGTCACCTCCGCATAAAACAATCTGATCCTCAGGATCAAGCTCCTTAATATGTTTTTCGAAATCTTCCACTTCAAGCAGGTTGATATATCTCTTTTCGTCGGATGCAAATATTTCACCCACACCCTTGCTTGTCTCTTCACATGTACTGTTACCCGCCAGCGGATTGTACATAATATAGATCATTTATAATTATCCTCCGGTAGGGGATCTTTACCCCGTGATTTTACAACTGCGATACTATCCTTCTTGCAACATACACACCGCTGGCCGATGCGTGCGAAAGCGAATGTGTGACACCGCTGCCGTCACCTATTATATAAAGCCCCGGATACTGTGATTCCAGATTTTCATCCACCTGTACTTCCATATTGTAAAACTTGACTTCGACTCCGTATAAAAGAGTGTCATCGTTTGCGGTTCCGGGTGCGATCTTGTCAAGCGCATGAATCATCTCCATAATGCCGTCCAGTATTCTCTTCGGAAGAACAAGCGACAGGTCTCCGGGTGTTGCATTAAGTGTGGGCTGGACCATACCTTCGGCTATACGCTTTTCATTACTCCGCCTTCCCCGTACCAGGTCGCCGAAGCG
>DGUG01000092.1:10690-11948 GCA_002394535.1 Lachnospiraceae bacterium UBA4316 | reverse complement strand
GGGCCGGATTCTCTTTTTTTATCATCACTCATTGAATTACTCATTTATACACCACCGGTTAACAGCATTCCGGAATTATTCCCGGCTAAATGACAGCTTTGTCTCCACTGAGGTCATGAGCCGAACTATCAGCGGGCCAAACACATAGCAGGATATGATCTCACCTGCGGCTATGGAGAACATCATAAGTCCGAGAACCGACCATTTTGCTGTTGCCGACCCCATGCTTACGATACCGTAACCGTAATACAGTACAAAAGGGATTACAAGTGCATTTACAACTACCGTCGGAATCGGAAGCAGAAGCAGAAGCATATGCTTAACGTCCAGCTTGCTGCCGTTTACTTTTCTCATAGGAACCGTCATTGCTCTTGTAATAAGCGCAGCAATAAGTGTTGCGGCCGATCCGAACACGATATCCATCCACGATCCCGAAAACATATTGGTGATAAGGCACCCTACGAATACTCCCCATGCCCCGGCGGGTGTGAAGTATATAGTCATACAGAGCGCTTCCGCTACCCTGCACTGAATCTCCAGATACGAAAACTGATATGTCAGAAGCGACAATACTACATAAAGCGCTGCTATAATGGCGCCCTGAGCCACAAACTGTGTTGTCATGCCTCTGCCTTTAATACCGTTTGTTACCATTTCAAATACCTCTTTCTGTTTCTCTTCCTTACCATTGGCACATTAAGTGGTATTATATAACACTCCGCGACTACAATCTATAACTTTTTATAGATTTTTCATATAATTACACTTATTGACAATGATTCCCCGGATGAGTATAAATATAGAAAATCATCAATCTCAGAGTCATGGGGAGGTATAGTAAAATGTCAGATTCAAAATCATTACATATAGTCAGATCGGCAATGTTTGCGGCACTTATTCTCGTTGCCACTTTTATAATTAAGATCCCTACACCGGGAACAGGCGGATACATCCATCCCGGAGATGCCTTCGTAATTTTGTCCGGAGTGATTTTGGGCCCCCTTTACGGCGGAGCTGCCGCAGCAGTCGGATCTGCACTTGCCGATATACTCGGCGGATATTTCATCTATGCTCCGATAACATTTCTTATCAAGGGGATCTGTGCTCTCGGAAGCGGTTTTATATTCGGAAGATTCCGGGATAAAATCAAAAAGGACCACTTACGGGTGATCCTTTGCGGGATATTCTCCACTATAATTGTTGCGGGAGGGTACCTTGTATTCGAGTTGTTCATATACGGAAAGGGCGCAATCGCAAG
>DGUG01000092.1:10215-10500 GCA_002394535.1 Lachnospiraceae bacterium UBA4316 | reverse complement strand
TTTTTCTTTCCCTGATTAGCTACCGCCTCCATCTTGGCTTTCAGCGCTTCAGGATCACCGTGGTAATAGTGTTTTATGACATTCATATCATCGTCAAATTCATACACAAGAGGTACTGCTGTGGGAATATTGACTCCGACTATATCATCGTCGGACATGTTGTCAAAATATTTGACCAGCGCACGAAGAGAATTTCCGTGGGCTGCGATTATTACCCTTTTTCCCTCCATGATATCCTTTTTGATCGTGCTCTCAAAGTCCACTTCGTGGAGGCGTGGCCTACGT
>DGUG01000092.1:0-10144 GCA_002394535.1 Lachnospiraceae bacterium UBA4316 | reverse complement strand
TTTTCATAGAAAACTTTACACCACCCTTTCTTGAGAACCTTAACAAAATATTGTAGCGGCCGATATATGTTAGCAGGCGCTAACTACATGATATCATTTATGTGTTTATTATTCAAGCATTACGTCATACTTAACTTCTTCTGTATTTATCCCGAATTTGGCGCATCTCATACATCTTCGCATCCGCCATCTCTATGTACTCATCAAGAGACGACATTCCTTCTTTGGGAGGGAGTACTACCCATCCGTAACTTGCGCCTACCTGATACGGATTGGAATGTGACTTGTTGTATTCTTCAATACCCTTGTCAACTTTATCCGGAAATATATCAGCCTCATTACTTGCAGGGTCTATCGCGGCAAATATCAGAAATTCATCCCCGCCAATACGAACAATCTTTGATCCCGTGGGTGCAGATGCTGTAAGGACATTCGCCACTGCCAAAAGTGCCTCGTCTCCTGCCGCATGACCGTATGTGTCATTCAGATGCTTTAAGCCGTTAAGATCCGATACGCATACAAACAGATTCCGGCTGTTGTTTACCGCCTCACAAATAACTATGTCCGAATAATACTTTAACCCTTTACGGTTATAGCAACCGGTCTGCTGATCCGTCATGTTTTCCACAAAAAGCGTGTCATACTTATCCTGGAGGCGACTAAGAATTGCCCGCTCTTTTGCCTCTTCGTTAAGTTCCCGGACTTTTCTTGTATCAATATCCCTTATCATGAGAAGACATCCGTTACCTGTTGTACTGTCTTCAATTGTTGTATTGCAAATAATGATTTCGGACCAATAATACCTGTTGTCCGAGTGTCTGATCCTGCACTCAATTGATGTATGGACATTCACCGATAACTGCTCTATGTACCATTTATGATCTGTAAAGCGTGAGAATTCCTCTCTGTCCTCGGGATGGATATCCTTTATCATTTTTTCACGCAGTACCTGATAATTTACATCATTCATATCCGGCAGATCAGAAAACAAATTATCAAGTTCACTGTTGTGATCAGCTACAACGCATTTTTCGCCTGATTCGTCAACACAAATCAAAGCCTCAAACAGGCTTCGGATAGCATTATCTATTTCCGGCATGATTATAGCCGCTTTTACATTTTTTTCATTCATAGTTGTATTCTAACACGCATTACTGCACTTGTGGGAAAAAGGTTAAAAGCATAGGTCCTTTCCTCCCATATACACATAAAGACCCGATCATGCGACCGAGTCTTTATATATTTTTCATAAGGATAGTTTAGCACATTTTTACACGATTTCATCAGTTGATCCGTCTTTTTTAACTATCTCGACCTTGCATCCGAAGCCGAGTGTCGCAATCGATGCCGCAATAAATGCCCACGGCGCAGCTGCAAGTCCGACAATACCGCCGATTATTCCGATGTTGACCGGCAGAGAAAGCACAATCTCTCCGTCCTTACTGATCTGAACCTTATCGACGTTCCCTTCCTTGACTTTTGCTTTGATCTTCTCGACAGTCTCTTTTACCTTGTCGTTCCCTTCCTGGGCCCCGGGAGTGATGAGCTTTACTGCCTCATCAACATTACCGTCGGCTTTTACAAGAGCTTCCTTTGCTCCCGCATAATCGACGCCTGTAAGTTCCATTACCTTTTCTACTGCTTCAAGTGTTATCTGCATGATTTTTCCTCCTTCTTATCAAACATTAACTCCAAACCGGACAGATTAGGCTCCCACGGCCATTCCTGTAGCTCCTGCGATCAGGATAATCGGCAATGCTATAAAAACAAATCCGCCGAAGATCATAGCAAGAACCACTATCGGGAATACTACAAGATATAATGCCACTTTAAGTAATCCCCAGCCAACCTTGATTGCTATGCCAAGGAGCTTGAAAAAGACCATTAAGAATAAAACAAAACATATAGCTGTAAACATCATATCCACCTCCGTCTCTTTTATCATGGATTTTACAGCAGTTTTCTTAAAGGGTCTTTGAAGAATCATTAAAATCTCATTAAACCTTTTGCTCTTAGAGAGGCAATAATATTTATTCATTCCTCGGTTTAAGCCAGATGTCAAGATCGACCTCTCCGCTTACCCCGGCTACTTTCCCGGTATTTGAGTATTGCCAAAAATCAAAATCATAGGGTGTTTGAGGTACGTCTTCATAATCGGCATACCAGATATCAATATCAGATAATTGTTCTAAATCAAGTTCAAATGCCTCCCACAACATATTGCTATAAATCATCGGGACATAGCCGGCTTCTTTGATTAATCTGCAAAATTCCTTAGTGTTTTTTGTAAACTGTTCACCACTTACATCATCCGTTCTTGCCTCATCATCAAGAATGCTTTCCGGATCGTATACAACAGGCAGTTCAAGATCGCGACCATTTAATATTCCCAGAACAAACTCCGCCTCTTCCGCAGCCTCTTCCTCGCTGACAGCCTGCGCAAAGAAATACACACCTACAGAAAGACCGGCCGCCCTCGCACTTTCATAATTCTCCTCAAAAGTTTGATCCCGGTTTAATGTTCCTTCTTTCCCGTAGCCTCTATATCCAATCCTTAATATGGCAAAATCATATCCCTGAGCTTTTACGCTTTTCCAATCAATATTTCCCTGATGATGCGAAACATCTATACCAAGTTTGCAATCATATCCTTCATCATCATACCGGAGTATATCTCCCTCATGGATGAACTTATCATTGTTAAAAGGGTTAGACGGAATGTCAGGGTTAATCGCGGTTTCATATTCTTCCCCAAAAACATCTCTGAAAACCAAAATCTCAGGTTCTTCACTTTCTATATTCCCTGTATTTTCGGTCTCTTCTTCGTTAACTGTCTGCTGATCCTGTTTTTCGTCTTTAGTTATAGTCTCGTCACGTGTCACAAGGATTTGTTGCTCTATTATCGGAGAATTCACATCCTCCGTATCCTTGCCGCATCCGCAAAGAAGGATAGCGGCCGCCACAATAATACATTTTATTTTGCACTTCTTTATCACGTATTTGCCTCCAAGGAATACGACATCATTTCATACTTAAGTCTGATTCTAGAAGTTCTTTTGTATAGCCGGCCTCCGCGTCGGCATATCTGAGGAATGCATAGATGCTGAAGGGACACTCGAGTGCCGCGCGTCCCGATGCTTCCATAAGGATTTTCTCCCCGGAAGCATATTCAATATTTACATACCAGCGGCCAAACTGCTCACTGTTGGTCCGCCACCAGCCGTTAAATTCCGCAAGATTCTGCTCTTTTACAAGATCGGCAAGTCCCCTGACATACTCCTCGGAAACCGGACCGCTATAGTCTACGATAATGTAACTCGATCCGGATCCGTGAAGCGACATCTCATAACCTCCGTCATCATCCCTTTCTACATCAAAAGAATAGACCCCGCCATACCACGGCTCTTCCGGTGGAATATCATAGGCACTGTATTCGTTGCTAAAGACCAGGTTGAAACTGACGATCTCATCCGATTCAATCGATTTTGGAAGGTCGCGGTCCTTGATCTGTATCTCAAGTTCCTTATCAACATCTTCCTCCCTGACAAATCGGTATTCATGCCCCGTTGCATCCATGACCATCTCATGCGCCGTAAGTGCTCCATCGTATCCTATCCTAATGACTCCTATTATGCCAAAACCTTTATCGTACTCATACTCCGGCTTGGCGTTTTCAATATATTTCGCATCATCACCTGAGATCTTTACCTTAAATGTTTCCTTATTATACGGAGATGTTACGGTCATATTGTTTTTGTCAAAATCCAGTGTCGTCTCTCCGTTAATGTCGACCCAATGACCCTGAAGCGCGTTTAATTCTTTCATTCCTACTCCTGCAAGTGTGCTGTCGGCCGATGTGCAACCCGCAAGGAGTGCGGCGCTCATAAGGCACATAAGGCAACAACATCTGATAATTCGATCTCTTTTCCCCCACCTTTGAAAACTGCTCTTTACGTATTTCCTAATATCCTTTAATCTTGACATGCATCTCTCCCGGATAAACATAAAGACCCGATCAAGTGACCGAGTCTTATGTATTGTAGTTCATGAACAGTTTATTTTTGACGGCGTACTTTGAGCGTTGTCATTTCTTTCACGCCGGATCCGCATATAGATCTTTTCGATTTCCTCAATGGAGAACTCTTTAAAAGCTTTCCGTAATTCATCAAAGCTCATTCCGGTCCTGGCCATATTCTCGACAGCTCTGATATCACGCTCGTTCATATAAGTATATTAACATATTTGGGGGCATTTGTGGAAAAAAACGCAAAAATAAGAACCGGGCGCTGACCCTGTGCAGCGCCCGATGCTTAAATGTTTGGGAGGTTTACAAAATGAAAAAGAGTTTTTTGGCTTACTTTCTTATCTTTGATATTTATATCGTCACATATACCCTCTTTCATAACCCCTTCGATAAAAATTTTACAAATTTGGTTTGTCCGGAGGTGCAGTGCCTTCAAATCCTCCTATGAAAAACTGTGATAAGCTCTCGAGATTTTTGACTTAACTAAAAATCGCGAACCCGCATAAACATCGGATTCGCGATCCCAATTGGCAATCGGAGTGACAAGATTCGAACTGGATCCACCGAAACGCTGAAAATACTGTAAGAAAGGAGCTCCGCAGGTCCTCGATCAGCGTCAGGGTAACCAAAAAGGTAACCAATCATTCTAGATTTAAACTACCGCAGCCTCTTTGGAAATGATAAATCTGCTTTTTTCTTCATCAGATAAATCGCAAGGCTCAACTCCCCTTGTCTTGGCGTAGGCTATAAGGCCTTTATAGTCTATGGCAATAGGATTCAAGACTTCATCAGGTTCCGGAGTATTCTTTAACGATTCATAATATCTTTTATAATTCATCATCTGTCCATTCATACGTGTAAATCTCCTTTATCCTCTTCCCGGCTTCTTCAGGTATCAGAATCTGATAGGGATGTAACATATGTATTCTGATTGCATCAAAGTTTTCTACATAATGTTTTTCCAATGTCTCGTTAGCCGCAAATCCGGTCATCTCACAGTTATATCCATATTCTTCGGATTTTGCGGCTGCTATTGCAAATAGATGGCCACCCACACCTAAATACTTCTTCTGCTCCACTATTTGTAAGTTGTTATGAGGAGCCGCAACCATCCATGAAACAAACGCCGCCTGCATATCCGTATCATTCCGTATAGCAAGTAGTCCTTGAATATCTACTGTTCCCTTGATTACCAAAGCGTAGATCTCATTATTCTTTGCCAGATCTGCCCAGGAAGTATACCAACCATTCTTTTTATTATATTTTTGCAAAAAGCTGGAGCGTTTTATTCTGATGACTTCTGTTTCGACATTTTCTCCTGTCAGGGCATCCTGCAAACACGGAGTCAAAACGTCAATATCTACGCAAATCATAACAAATCCTCCGTATATATTTTACCATATCTATAATGGTAAAACTATAATAATCAATACATAACAAGAGGATAAGAACCTCAATCAGTGAGGCTTAATATGAGACTTATCCCACATAAACTCAGACGAACATATGGAACCGCTCTTTACAACAAAACTGGCGATATCTATATGGTTGCAGACGTTCTGGGGCATTCCGATATCAACACCACTTCAAAGCACTATGCTGCTATCGAGGAAGAACATAAAAGACGGGCTTCACAGGTGGATATTTATGAATCTGATGACCATGATACCTGATCTTTCGCAGAACAGATATGGCATAGAATTGAAATTATACGACATAATATTGGGCTAATGTCACATACCAAAAAATTCTTATATCCTATATTTTAGGATTATTCCGGATATATGTCTCTTTTCGTGTTTCTTGAAAGATTATTTCAATATCCTCATACGGAAACTGCGCAAAGACATCACACAGATCATCGAAACACATTCCGGTACGCACCATGCCTTCTACTACTCTTTTGTCTCTTTCTGACATTGTCCTCTCCCCTCCCGTTAATGAGTTTTATCACTCCAGACACTATTATATCAAGTCCACGTGTATGTCTCAATAATTGAATTATACGCCTTCTATTTTCTAATTATCCTTGTTTTTATAATACTTAACAATGACTAATTCGTTGTTAAGCTGATTGGGATCGAGAGTTTTTAGTAAGCTTACTGTATCTTCATAAACTGTTACGGTTGCCATCGTATCGATCACCTCCGTTTCTTTATCATTTTATCACATTTTATATACGCTATTCATTTTTATTATAAGCGAAGCAGATGGGATTGCATGGGTTAGCGCCATAAAACGACAGCCCTGATATCACGACCAGCATAAGCCGAAGCAAGGGGAACTCAGTTCCCTCTTATCTCCTGGCGCATAAAGCCCACATACGATATCGTAAACGCAGCAAAGGTAAGCGCCAGCAGTCCTACCAGATGAGGCCAGATCAGCAGCAGGCTCTGACCCAGCGGCAGGTAACCGCGCAGTGCCCCTACCAGCTGGGCGTAGGACACGGCGTTGATCGCCCTGGTCGCGGGGTTCATAAGCACGGAACCGGCCTCGGAATAAAGATAATACGGAGAAAGACGGTTTAAGTTAAGATTAAGGTCATAGTTTTTAAGGCCGTTGACCGCCTGCTCATACTCTGTATTGACAGGATAGGCCGCATTCGCCATAATTCCGGCTAAAAGGCTCATGAAAATCGCGAAAAAGAGCCACAAGGCGATCGAAGAAAGAGCCGAGGTCGTTGCGTGTCTGGTAAAGACCGAAAACAGCATGGCCATTGCCAGCCAGAAACAGACGTAAATGTCAGTAAAGATCAAATAGATCAGGAGCCTCACAAGCTCCTCACCCGTGGGTCTTATCCCGGAGCAGAGAAAGCCTGCGCAACCTACCGCGATTCCTGTGCTGAAGATCATGACAGTGATAAGCGTACTTGAGGCCAGGAACTTGCCGATAATGATGGAATCTCTGTAGATGGGCTGTGACACAAGGCGGTTTAAGGTGCCGCTATTTTTTTCCGCGTTGATCGAGTCAAAGCCCAGGATAAGCCCGATGAACGGCCCGATCAGGGCGATCAGCGACATATACGAGGGTATTGAACTTCCGCCTGTGGAAAACAGCTTTAAGAACATGAAGCTTGCATCAAACGAAGCCTTCGGATCCGCTGCCGCGTCTTTAAGCGCGCTGCCTATGCCCGTAACCGCGCCGTAAACGCTTGCGATCGTCATAGCGATCACCAGGATCAGGATAATGATGAACCTTTTTCCCGTTACGTGATCTGCCATTTCCTTCTGGTAGAGAGCCGTAAGGCTGTGATAACGGATACTCTTATTGTTATGCCCCTCTGCGGCCGAAAAGGCGTTTCCTGCTGCCGTCTTTACCATCACTATCATCTCCTTCTTTTTCAGCTTCTTCAAAATAGACACGGTAGATCTCATCGAGATCCCCGCCCTTCTGATGCAGATGCAAGAGCTTATATTCATTCGTTATAAGGTACTTTGTGATTTCCTCCCGAAGATCCTCCGAGGAATTGATTACAAAGGTATTGCCGTTCTTTGTTATCCCGGTCATTCCCTTAAGTCCCTCAATAAATCCCAGAAATCTGCTGTCGCAGGGCTCGGTCTCAATTTCCAGAGTGTAGTGCCCTTCCGTCTCGATCTGGCTTCCGAGCTCATCGATACCTCCGCAGGCGATCAGGTTTCCGTCCACGAAAATACCGACCCTGTCACAGATCTGCTGGATCTGGTAGAGCTGATGGCTGGATACCAGGATCGTCTTCTTATCCTCAACGCTCAGCTGCTTTATAAGGCTTAAAAACTCCCGCATACCTTCCGGATCAAGGCCCGTTGTGGGTTCATCCATTATGATGACCTCCGGATCCTTAATAAGGACGTCCGCGATCCCGAGACGCTGGCGCATACCCTTTGAATAGGTCTCCGTCTTCTGATCCGCAGCGTGGGTCATTCCCACCTTTTCCAGCAAACCGTCGATCAGCGGGTTGATCTCATGCTCCGGAATACCGTTAAGCCTCGCCATGAAACGAAGGTTCTCGCGTCCTGTCATATCGCTGTAAAACCCGATGTTGTCCGGCATATATCCGGTGATCCGCTTTACCAGCATGGACTGCCTTGTGCAGTCATGCCCGTCGATCAATGCCATTCCATGAGTAGGTTCGGTCAAGCCCAGGAGCATTAATATTGTTGTTGTTTTTCCCGCACCGTTCGGTCCGAGCAGACCGAAAATCTCTCCCTGTCTGATCTCCAGATTAAGATGATCCACGGCTGTTTTCGAGCCATAAGCCTTTGTCAGATCCATGATGCGGATAATCGGTGTATCTGTCATAGCCTGCCTCACTGTTTATCTTCTTCCAAACTTTCGAATTATGTAAACCAATCCGGCAACCAGGGCCGCGATGATCACAACCGCCACAATTCCCCAGCCCGTATGATTCTGTACGGCAACTCTCAAGTCGCATTCGGATTTGACCACTTCATTTGACGCAGTGACAAGAACCGCGTAGTCCCCGAGGATCGCATCCTTCGCAGGAGTAATATGGGCGGTCACTTCTTTGCTCTGTCCGGCGGGAATATCACTGATGGTGTCCTCGTCAAATGTGACCTTCCAGTCGGTGGAAGCCTGTGCCTTAAGGCTTATATTGCTGAGGTCGATATTGCCCGTATTCTGTATGGAAAGAACCACATCCTTCGACTCTCCCGCATAGGTACTGGTGGAAAGATTGCCATTGGGCGTAGTCGCCATAAGGCCGTAGGTACCAGTGATCTTAACGGTAACCGGGAGCTCGAGTGTCTCTCCTGCACAGTCCACCATGAACGTGAGAGGATACTCACCTGCCATTACATTCTGCGCGGGTGTGACTGCCACAGCGATCGAAGAAGTTGCGCCGGCTTCTACCGGAACTGAAGATGTTGCGCTGCCGGCATCCGAAGGAGTAAAGGTTACGTTCCAGCCCTCCGGCGCTCCCTGAACAGACATTGAATAGGTCTGATTCTCTCCGCTGTTGTTGGTAAGCTTCGCGGTATAACTGAATTTTGTTCCGGCCGGACCCTCCTGCTGAGCGTAATCCGTGGTGAAGGTATCAACACCGAGCTTTTTCTCTTCCGCATCAACCTTGACGGAAAGCTTTAATTCCTCGTTCACGCTGCCGCCCTTCGCGTTCAAGGTGATCGTGTAGGTATCCTCCTTCGCATCCTCCGGAACGGTCAGCGAATAGGAAAGCGACGGGGAATCCTCTTTTTTCTGATGAGCACCTACATGAACCATGGACACTTCATTTGAGGTGTTCTTGAATGCTCCCTCCCAGCCCTCCGGGAGATCTTCCGCTTCAAGCGCAACCGTGGTCTCCTTCGAACCGGTATTTGTTATATAGAGCGGAAATGTTGAGGCTCCGCCTGGCTTTACCGTAACCCCGGGGTAGTCTGTGCTAAAGACCACTCCACCTGCCTGACTTACCGCCTCTGTCTGGCTGTTCGTATCTGCTTCGTCCGCAAAAACCGCAGCCGGCATAAACACCGTAATCGCCGCCAGCACTCCGGCCGCCAACAGTCCGCAAGCAAACCTCTTTTTCTTTCCTGTCACAAATCCTGCTGTCCTTCCCATGATCTGTCACGCCTCCTTAAAAAAAATGTAAGGATCGTTTGCGATATTGGTCAAGCACCTCCTCCGCAACGTCTGTACTGAAAGTTAGTCCCAATTTGTGACGCAAATTTCATAATTCCGTGTTTTTTCTGTGAACAAAAAGAGCTGCCGTTTTACGGCAGCTCTGATATCACTCTATCCCCTGTTTAAAATTCCAAAATCTTGTTTATAACAATAAGAAACGAGATCAAAAAACAGCCCCCAAAAGAGTCAAAAAAACACCTAAAAAGCGTTCGTAATATGTTACGAACGCAAATCGCCCTTTTTCAGGCCTAAAATCTATTATCAAAAATTGCTATTTTTTGTATAAATCTTTGCATAGATGAATCGTTCTTTAACAGTGAGGCTCGGAGTTTCTATATCAACACTACTGTTCACATTCCTGATAAAATCCGGGACCTGATCTTCCATATGTAATTTCTCGATCAAAGATCCACCTACGACAGCAATCATCAGCCCCATCACAACATAAACGATGGCTATCCGTACGCCAAAGATACTCATAAGCAGTACGAGGCTCCCCAGATC
>DGUG01000140.1 GCA_002394535.1 Lachnospiraceae bacterium UBA4316 | reverse complement strand
TTAAAGTGGTATAATTGTCACAAATCCGAATGGATGTGTTGTATTTTTTTACAGAAAGGCATGAGAAATGCAGGTTGGTGCAATTAGTATGGCTACTCCGATGCCATACGTCTACAATACAAACAGAGTTGATCGGGCATCGATGAACAAGATCGAGCCGATAGAAGATGATGTGCTTGCATCGAAGACAGATTTCAGTGACCTTGTTGATGATGAGAACGTTAATCCTCTCGCAATGGGTGAGACGAAGGATTTTGCGGGAATCCTCGACATGCAGATGCAGATGAGCGCATTAAATGCTTCCAGACTCGGATTAGAGTAGTTTGTATATGTAAATGAAAGAGACGGTTCCGATTTTCAAAGGTTGTTTATCGGAACCGTCTCTTTGTGTATGAAAACAGGATCATTAAGAAGCGAGCTTCTACTGGAGTGGCCATCAATAGGCAAGGGTAGAAAATAATGATAGATATTTTGTCTGTGGACAATATGAGAAAAAGCGATGCAGCAACTATCGCAGCGGGCTTGGCAGGTGCCGAGCTTATGATGCGGGCAGCCCGTGGCGTTTTTGAAGCTGTGCCATGGAAAGCGCCGGTCGCCATAGTGTGCGGAAGCGGGAACAATGCCGGAGACGGGTATGCTCTCGGTCTGTGCCTTAATGAGGCCGGAATCGATTGTACGATTGTGTGTATATACGACAGGTATTCCCGGGATGGGAAATACTATTACGATAAATGTGTGGATTCGGGGGTTAAAATCATACATTTGCAGAATCCGGAAAAGGATTCCGAAAAATTCCGGGACAAAATGATCGATCTTACCCGGTACTCCACGGTTGTTGACTGCCTTCTCGGAACCGGATTTAAGGGTGATGTAAAGGCCGATCTTGCAGATGTTGTGGAGAGTATCAATAGCAGCGGAGCATACATCGTAAGTGTAGATATAAACAGCGGTCTTAACGGGGATACGGGAATGTCGTCCTGTTGTGTGCATTCTGATTTGACCGTTTCGGTCGGGTCATACAAACCGGGGCATTTCCTTAATATGGCCAAAGATGTTATAAAAGAAAAGGTTAATGCTGATATAGGGATAATCCCACAGGACCAGCCTTATAAGCTGATTGAAGAAGGCGACGTCACAGACGCCCTCGGAATCAGAAAGAATTATTCCAACAAAGGAACATACGGATATATTGCACTCGTAGGAGGAAGTACACGGTACAGCGGAGCAATAAGACTTGCATACCTTGCAAATGCGGCGATGAGAAGCGGAGCGGGCGTAGTGAAGGTGGCACTTCCGGGTGATCTGGTGCATGATGTTGCGAGCCATATTTTGGAAAGTACGATATTCCCGTTGTCGACCGCAAATAGAGTTATGTCAACCAACGGAACAGATGGTTCAGATATTGCCCAAATGTGTGATGCCAAGGCATTCGACTCAGAAATAGCATATAACCCCGTTGAAATAGACGAGCTTATCTCAAATGTCAAAACAGTTGCCTTCGGAATGGGTATAGGAACAGGTGACGGTGCAGCCGGTATTCTGAAACATCTTCTCACAAAATATACGGGAAATTTGATAGTTGACGCAGACGGACTGACACTATTATCACGAATTGACCTAAACGGTCAAGAACCAAAACCTCGCAGTATTATACTTACTCCCCATATCAAGGAGTTTTCAAGGCTGACGGGTATGGAAATGTCCGAAATACTTGAAGATCCCATTGGAATCGCGAGGGAATATGCCGCAGGAACCGGTTCGGTCGTATTACTCAAGGGACCTTCGACTATTGTTACAGATGGAAAAGAGGTTTACATAACTGATAAAGGCTGCCCGGGAATGGCAACCGCAGGAAGCGGAGATGTTCTATCCGGTATACTTGCAGCTGTTACTTCTTACATAATAGGAAACAATGATACCAAGACGAAAAATGACGCATGCTTTGCAACTGCTGTTGCTGCATACATAAATGGAGCAGCGGGGGAGGCGGCTGAAGATAAGTTCGGTAGTATCAGCATGGTTGCAAGCGATACGATTGAAGCTATACCATATATAATGTCCAAGATAATAGAATCGGATAACTGAAAAAATTACAAAATGTGATAATTGCTTAACCGTCTCTTCGTGTGAACAGATCAGGCATTTCGCCACAGATACCATTGCAAAGGATTTAGTAAACGTTTTATAATGGAAGCGGATGTATCGGTTAACACTACAATAGTTGATATGTATTCAATACCACCTAAGACCTATTTTGAAATATCATCGCTGGGATTTCTCATGGTCCTGTATCTGCTTTCCTTCCTTGATCCAAACCGGAAGGTTCGTTCATTCAGGCTTTTCCGTTATCTTGAGATCAATATGATCCTTGCCCTTATAGTGAGCATACTGACCTACACGTTTGCGTTTCCCGAGCTTGGTACCCCCGTTATTGTCTGCACGATACTCAGGACTCTTGATTCCATATTGTGTGTCAGTGCATCACGGTCATTTGCTGTGTATCTGCTGGAATATGTTGATGCAGAGAAACGTTTAAAGCCGGTATCCGTTATCGGAAGTATCCTGTTTTCAGTCTATATAATACTTATGATACTGAATCTCCCGCTCCGTTTTATTCTCTGGTATGCCGCTGACGGTACATACATGCACGGAAGCCTGTTTGTGCCTATCGTTTTTGCAACACCCATTTATTATCTGACAAGCGGCATACTTGTATTGATACGCCGGATCAAAACGTTGGGTTCAAGAGAGAAGGTGGCGCTTTCGATCGCATCATTTGTCACTCTTTTCGGCACCGTGATCCAGGGTGTAACAAACGGTGTTCTTCTGCTGTCTCTCCCATTCGGATCCATAGGTATCTTTGTTCTGTACTTTTCACTTGAGACATCCGATTATCATCAGCTTCTTAAGAGCAACGAGATGCTAAGGCTTGCCGAACAGGATGCCATCAAGGCAAATCGTGCAAAAAGTGATTTTCTGGCCAGCATGTCCCATGAGATCCGTACACCGCTGAATGCAGTGCTCGGTATGGATGAACTGATTCTTCTGGAAACAGAAGGTATAGAGAAGGCAGACGGGACACTTCTTGACCGTATCAGGGAATATGCGCAGAACATTCAGGACGCCGGTGGCGTACTTTTATCCGTTATCAACGATATACTTGACCTTTCCAAGATAGAATCCGGGAAAATGGAGATCAAACCGGTACCCTACAAACTGAACACTCTTGTTGATGATGTGGCTACAATGGTCAGGGTAAAGGCTGAACAGAAGGGGCTTGCGTATATCCAGAAGGTTTCGCCGGGTATATGTCAGAACCTTGTGGGTGACGAGCTTCGGATCCGCCAGATAATGATCAATCTGCTCAATAACGCCATTAAATATACGGAGTCGGGCGAAGTGGAGCTTGAGATTTCCGGGAAGGATCAGACAGAGGACGGCGTTACACTATGCATCAGCGTTAAGGATACGGGTGTCGGGATCAGACAGGAAGACCTGCCCAAGGTTTTCGGTGACTTTCAGAGACTTGATGAGGAACAAAACCGCGGCATAGAAGGTACAGGGCTTGGACTATCCATAGTAAAGCGCATGGCAGTTCTTATGAACGGGGAGGTAGGTGTTGTCAGCGAATACCAAAAAGGTTCTGTATTTACCGCACAGATTCCCCAGCAGATAGACAAGAACGTTCGCAAGGAAGAAAAATCACCGGATCAGAAGTATCAAAAACTCAGAGAAGCTCTCACATTCCGTGCACCGGACTGCCGTTTTCTGGTGGTGGACGATAACCGGTTAAACCTACTTGTTGCCAAGCGCTTTCTCGATGGTCTTGAAGGCCACATAGAGACTGCAATGAGCGGTATGGAAGCACTTGAGAAGATGAGAGAGGAGAAATATGATATCATCTTCATGGATCACATGATGCCGGATCTTGACGGGATACGGACATTTGAAATGTCCCTATCCGATCCGAATAACAGGAATATAACAACTCCCGTGATTATGATGACGGCCAATGCGCTTAGCGGTATGCGAGAAGAGTATCTTGACAAGGGTTTTGCCGATTATGTCAGCAAGCCGGTGGAGATCAGGGAACTCTTAAGTACAGTCGGCAGACATCTTCCTGATGACAGGAAAAAACCCCTATGATTTTACCCGTTTGACGCGTTAGCACAATAACTTGCAAAATAATTTTAAAGTGGTAATATATAGCTTTACTTGTGACAGAAGTGAAACTATATTTTTAATAGGAAGTGTTTTGTTGTGCCGGAAGGAAAAGGCGGCGCCGGTTTTATTGAGAAGCTGTGTGCCTTCATAGTAGACAAGAGAAATCTGTTCTTTCTGATTTTTATTCTGTTAGCGATATTTTCGGCGTTCTCACGCAACTGGGTCGGTGTTGAGAATGACATGTCGTATTATCTCGCAGATACAACCGAAACCAAACAGGGTATTGACCTTATGGCGGAAGAGTTTGTGACATACGGGTCGTGTACCTTTATGGTCGCAAACGTATCCTATGAGCAGGGAGAGAGGCTTGCCAGATCCATTGAGGATATGGAAGGCGTATTTTCCGTGGATTACGAGGATACAAAAGAGTACTACAACAACGGCTGTGCCAAATTTGCCGTAACTTTTGATTATCCCGAGGATGATGACAGGTGTCTTGATGCTCAGGACAGGATCAAGGCTTTTCTTGGCGATAATGATTACTATCTTGATACAAGTCTCGGGGACATTCAGGCGGAACTTATCGACAACGAGATGAATACCATATCCGTTATTGTCGTAATCATAGTTCTCGGAGTACTTCTCCTTACAACGGAAGCATATGCGGAGATCCCGGTTCTGCTCATAACTTTCGGCGGTGCGGCAGTGCTGCAGATGGGGAGTAACTTTGTGTTCGGCACAATCAGCTTTGTGTCGAATTCGGTAACAATAGTCCTGCAGCTTGCTCTTTCAATTGACTACGCAATCATATATCTTAACCGTTACAAAGAAGAACATCAAAGTCTCCCACCGCGCGAAGCTGCGATAACAGCCCTTACCAAGGCGATTCCGGAGATCTCGGGAAGCTCCCTTACTACCATCGGAGGTCTTGTCGCCATGACCTTCATGCAGTACAAGATGGGACCGGATATGGGTATTGTGCTTATCAAGGCCATCATTCTAAGCCTTGTTGCGGTATTTTTGCTGATGCCCGGTGTTGTCATGGTGTT
>DGUG01000098.1 GCA_002394535.1 Lachnospiraceae bacterium UBA4316 | reverse complement strand
AGGAGATGATCGTTGTCTGCAAGCCCGAGGACAGCCCGATGTGGTTTGATAAGCTTTGGCAGAACACGGTTGACCTGTTCCGCTCCATGGATATTCCGGTACGTACTCTTGAATGCTGCTCGGGAGATCTTGCCGACCTTAAGGTAAAATCATTCGATGTGGAAGCGTGGTCACCGAGACAGAAGAAATATTTTGAAGTCGGAAGCTGCTCGAATCTCGGAGATGCTCAGGCAAGGAGACTCCACATCAGAGTTAACGGCAAGGACGGCAAGTATTTTGCCCACACTCTTAACAACACGGTTGTTGCACCGCCACGTATGCTGATCGCATTCCTGGAGAACAATCTGTGCGAAGACGGCAGTGTCAAGATTCCCGAGGTGCTTCGTCCTTACATGGGCGGGACCGAGAAACTTATCCCGAAACGCTGAATATTTGAAGCGTGGGTGGCCGCAGGGATGCCACCAAGCGAGTTCCGCAGACGCGAAGCGGCGTGGACTGTTTGAGCGACTGGCGCCCTGACGGACAGGACCCACGCCTTTTTGTGGCAAAGAGCGTGTCAGAATATGACAAGTGTAGGAGGTGCCTGTGGAAGGACAGGAGAGAAGACTGGCGGTGCTCATCGACGCCGAGAATGTATCAACAAAATATATTAAGGTAGTACTCGACGAGATAAGTAATTACGGCATCGCAACTTATAAACGTGCATACGGTGACTGGAGCAATCCGATCCTTAAAGGATGGAAAGAGGAAGTTCTCAAGAACTCGATCACCACGATGCAGACATACAGTTATACCCAGGGCAAGAATTCAACGGATTCAGCAATGATAATCGATGCCATGGATATTCTGTATTCCGGCAATGTTGACGGATTTTGCATTGTAAGTTCGGACAGTGATTTTACGCGACTGGCGTCAAGACTGCGTGAAGCCGGAATGCTTGTTGTGGGAATGGGTGAGAAGAAGACGGTTGAGGCATTCAGGACAAGCTGTACGATGTTCAAGTATCTTGAAGTTCTTGCAGCAGATGATGAATCCCAGTCGGACATTTCCCGCGAAGACGTTGAGGAGACTATCTTAAAAATACTGATCGATAACGAGGCCAATGACCGTGAGACAACGGTGGGTGAACTCGGCAACAAGCTCTCGAACAGACACGCAGATTTTGATGTCCGAAATTACGGCTATTCGAAGCTGTCGAAGTTCCTTGAGAGCATTAAAGGGCTCAAGCTTACCCAGCACGGCAATTCGATTACGGTAACACGCAAGGAAAGTGAAGTATCCAAAGAAGAGATCGTAAGGTTTGTCAGGGAAACGCTTAAGAGGGCAGAAGACGGAACCATGTCTCTTCCTGAGTTAAAACAGAAAATAGAGAAAAAATATCCCACATTTAAAATCAGCGATTATCAGTACAGCAGATTCTCGCAGTTTGTTAAGGAGATGGATTCTCTTGCGGTTAAAAATAATACCGTAAGGCTTATGGCAACAGGAGAGCGCAGCACAGGACGCAGAGTCAGAAAGAAAACAACATGAACATAGCGATACTCGGAGCCGGATCCATAGCCGGCGTAATGGCAACAACACTGCAGCCGCTTAAAGATGTGACATGTTATGCAGTCGCTGCAAGAGACCGTGACAGGGCGCAGGTGTTTGCGGATAAATACGGATTTATGAAAGCCTACGGATCTTACAAGGATATGCTTGAAGATCCTGATGTTGAACTTGTTTACATCGCCACACCACATTCTCACCATTATGAGCATATAAGGATGTGCCTCAATCACGGAAAGCACGTTCTGTGTGAGAAAGCATTTACCGCCAATGCGAAGCAGGCTGAGGAAGTAATGCGGCTTGCCGAGTCAAAAGGGCTTCTTCTTACGGAAGCAATCTGGACACGCTACATGCCCATGGCAGATAAGATCAGGGAGGTTGTTAATTCCGGTATCATAGGGAGACCAACTACACTTGCGGCAAATCTCGGGTATCCGCTTGAGCATGTGGAGAGAATGGTTAAGCCTTCGCTTTGCGGAGGAGCCCTGCTCGACCTTGGCGTGTATGTGCTTAACTTTGCTTCGATGATTTTCGGTGACGATATTGACAGTATTGCTGCAAACTGTGTCAGATATCATTCGGGAGTTGATGCACAGGAGACAATAATGCTCTCATACAGGGACGGCAGGATGGCGACTCTTTATGCAACAATGCTTGCCCAGACCGACAGGAGAGGCATTATAAGCGGAACAAACGGATATATTGAAGTAGACAACATCAACAATTTCGAAGCTATGAGAGTGTACAATCTCGAAAGAAGAATTGTTGCCGAATATGCCGCACCGACTCAGGTAACCGGGTATGAGTATGAAGTACAGTCGGCGATGCGTGCGATCCGTGAGGGGCAGATAGAGTGCCCGGAAATGACTCATGCACAGACTCTTTTTATGATGCAGCTCATGGATAATATAAGGGCTGCATGGAACTATAAGTTTCCTTATGAAGTTGAGAGACTTGAGGAAGATCCGGAAGAAGATCCGGTTATAACGGCAAGGAAAGAAGCTGAAAGAAAGCGTGCCGAAGAGGCAAAGCGTGCAGCCGAGGAAGCAGCTAAGAAGACGGAAGAAGCCAAGAAGAGGGCCGAAGAGAAGAGGGCCGAAGAAGATGCTGCCAAGGAGGAAGCTCAAAAGGAGCTTGATACTCCAACCGATCCGGATGATTTTGAAGACGAAAAAATGGATTCCAAAGACGAAAATAACAGTTGACATACGCAAGGATTGCGCATAAAATGTACGAGTGTGCTCTGTTTGATGTATTTCGTGTCTCATATCAGCAGATCAACAGTGGAATAAATTTGATAGGAGGTGTAATCGTGGCTAATATCAAATCTGCAAAGAAGAGAATTCTTGTTATCAACACCAAGACCGAGCGTAACAAGGCTGTCAGGTCAAAGGTTAAGACATATGTTAAGAAAGTATACCAGGCAATTGAATCAGGCGATAAGGCAGCAGCAGGCGAAGCATTAAGGACTGCTACAAGCGAGCTTAACAGAGCCGGTTCAAAGGGTATCTACCACAAGAATACAGTTTCAAGAAAGATTTCACGTCTTTCTGCTGCTGTAAACAAGATGGCATAATTAATTGAAAATATTGCACTAAAGGAGATGCTCATACCGTCATGTGAGTATGTCCTTTTTTGTTTTATAGGAAAATGGACAGACAACATATTAGGAATTTCTGTATAATCGC
>DGUG01000204.1 GCA_002394535.1 Lachnospiraceae bacterium UBA4316 | reverse complement strand
AAAGTCTCATTATTCTCGATCCCGACGTAAGACTCCTTGATCGAACACTTCCCTTGACGGAGTGATTTTATCTCCGTTCCGGAAAGTTCGATCCCGGCCTCATACTTCTCCTCGATAAAGAAATCATGGTATGCTTTTTTGTTGTTGGCGATCAGTTTGATGCCGTGATTTTCCTTACTCATAACTGTTGTTGTCTTCTCTTTATTGTATTATACCACGAAACGATATACCGGACATAAACTGTTGGTTTAATTTTGTGACAAAAAGAACCGTCCCTTTTGTCAAAAAAACGGCGCAGGCAGCGCCCACGCCGTTATAATCTAAGTTGCAGATTAAACCCCGAGTGGATTCGACTGAATGATATTTGCCTCCTTAAGTTCCTTAAGTGAAACAGTGCTCAGATATGCTTCGGGATTACCGGCTGCATGGGTGTAATGACTCTTAAGTTTTTCCCAATCTGCAGAAGAAAATACCATCTTCTCTCCTGTTTTGTCCGTGAACGTAACATTACCTTTGTCATCTACGGGATAGCCGTAGGAAGTCGTTCCGACTATTCTTCCACCGCTAACCTGACTAAGTTCCTCATCGTTGATCTTATTCATACTCATACTCCTTTCGAATCATAAATGAAACATATGTTATTTTACCATATATTGTAGTTTACGTCAATCGGAGTTCTACAGGTGGTGGTCATTCTCATCCGCAATGACAAAATCAACTGCTCTGGTTTCAATATCGACCATGTTGCATATGACCCTTATACATGAGCCAAGACAGTAACGTCTGCCCGTGGATTTTCCCACAAGTTCGTATGTATCCTCGTTGTAGGAGAAATAGTCTCCCTCTATCTTCGATATATGGACCAGTCCTTCAACGGTATTAGGCAGTTCGACGTACAGCCCCCAATTCGTGACACCGCTGATAACACCGTCAAAAACCTCTCCTATATGATCCTTCATATACTCGGCCTTTTTAAGTTTATCTACTTCCCTCTCAGCCTCGTCAGCACGCCGCTCCATTGCGCTTGAGCGGGAACACACATCCCCAAGTATCTTTTTGTAATGTTCTATCCTCTTATCGGTAAGACCCCCTCGCAAATACTCCTTGATAATGCGGTGTATCTGAAGATCCGGATAGCGCCTTATAGGTGACGTAAAGTGACAGTAGTATTTAAGCGCCAGGCCGAAATGTCCCTCACACACCATCGAATACTTGGCACGCTGCATTGCTCTGAGCGTCAGCCTTGATATGAGGGATTCCTCCGGCGTATCTTCAATCCCGGCAAGCAGCTTTTGAAGCTCCTTCGGATGAATCTCATCATCCTTAACCTTGATGCCGTATCCGAAATTTCTGATAAAAGTCGCAAGTTTCCTTACCTTGTCGATATCAGGCTTCTCATGAATCCTATATACAAACGGAATATCGGCCCAGAAGAAATGCTCCGCCACGGTCTCGTTTGCAGCAAGCATAAAGTCCTCAATAAGCCTGGTTGCATTGTTTCTCTCATGGGGATGTATTGAAATGGGATGCCCGTTATCGTCAAGCTCGATCTCCGTCTCCGGAAGGTCAAAATCAATGGACCCGCGTCTTCTTCTCCTGCTACGGAGCAGCACAGCCAGCTCATGCATCTTAATCAGCATATCCGATACATCCGAATACTTCCGGATAAGCGACTCGTCATGATCGGTAATTATCTTATTTACATCGGAATACGTCATCTTATGGTTTGAATGGATCAGAGTCTGTGCAAACCTGTGGTCGATTATCTCGCCCTTTTTTGATATCGTCATAAAGCATGACAGAGCCAGTCTGTCAACATCCTCATTAAGCGAACATATCCCGTTACAAAGAGCCTGGGGTAGCATTGGTATTACCCTGTCTGCCGGATAACAGCTTGTTCCCCGCTCAAGAGCTTCCTTGTCGATGGCCGATCCCTCTTTAACATAATGTGTAACATCCGCGATATGGACTCCCAGCTCGTAAAAATCACCATTCATTGTAAGGCTGACGGCATCATCTATATCCTTTGTATCTGCACCGTCTATGGTAACCATATCAAGGTCACGGAGGTCCTCACGCCCGTCTCGGTCAGCCTCGGTAAGCTCTCTTGGAATCTTTTCTGCCTGCTTGGCGACCTTTTCGGGAAAACCGGTTTCCATCCCGTATGCTTTAAGTATAGCCAAAACATCGATTCCGGGGTCCCCTGCATGACCCAGAATCTCAATGATTTTACCTTGTGGGCTTCTTCTGTCGTCACCGTAATCATCTATCTTAACTACTACCTTGTGGCCGTCTGCAGCACCCATGGAATCTTCAACCGGTATGAATACATCCCGGTCAAACCTTGAAGAATCGGGAATAACGAATCCGTAATGATTTTTAGCCGCATCATAGGTTCCCACAACAATATCCGTGGCACGTTCCACTATGCCAACAACAACCGCTTCGCGGCTCTTGCCGCCACCCCTGCGCCTTCTGTACGTTATCTCATAAGGATCGATAAGCACAGTATCCCCGTGGAGTGCAGTTCCGGTATGCTTCTCACTGATATAGAAGTCCTCGTCCATGCCATCCACATGCACGAATCCGTATCCGTGCCCGCTCGCCGAAAATACACCCGTAAGAGTCCTTATCTCCGGCAGCTGGTACTTGCCGCGTTTACTCACGACTATTGCACCATCAGCAAGAAGTTCCTCAAGGCACCGCTTGAAAAGAGGTCTTTCCTCCGACGATACCTCCATAAGCACCGCTATATCCTTCTCGCGCATCGGTACATACGCCGGGTCCTTAAATAAGGCCAGTATTCTGTTTTTACGCTGTACTATTTCTTGCATATCTATACTCGACAATTTAATGGTCACAGAAATATCATTCAGACACTATCGTCTCATAATCATATATATCCGGTGTAAAAATAAAGGCACTCACAAATGCGAGTGCCGTACATAACATATCGATTCAAGCTGCAATCAGAAAATGTTCATGTTCAGGATGATTGCCATAAGCATAAATGCCACTGCAAGGATCTTCGTGATCTTCTCAAGCTTTCCCTCTAATGAACGACCTTTGTTCTTGCCCCAGTATGTATCAGCAGCTCCGCTGATAACTCCGAGTCCGGCACTCTTGCCTTCCTGCATAAGAATGATGGTTGCCAGTACAATACTCACCAATATAAATATAATTGTAAGAACAATTCTTAATGCTCCCATATTACACCTCCGTAAACATGCCGCAGACAAACCTGCGCACCTAAATAATCTACCATAGAGTACGCGCAAAAGCAAGTGTTTTTATTCTCTGCCACCCTTTTTCCTGGCGGCTCTCCTGTCATGCGCGAGCGCGCCCTCGTCATGGCTTGTATCTCCGCCCTCAACATAGACGATCGCATCCGTCGCTTTCTTATTTCGCAGTTCTTCGCTTTCCTCTATTTCTTCCTTGCTGTATCCCAGATCGATCCAGACATCCGCTTCGCCACCGGTTCTGGATGTTACAATATACCTCTCATCATTGGGAAGTTCCGTATTATAACCGGCATTTTTGAACAGATCTTCCATATAGATTTTATTACCATCTTCGATTGTGTGTTCTGATTCTTTGATGCTGCTGGATGCAATTCTTATGCAAAGATGCCCTGATTCAGTCGCCTCCACCAGACCATCTTCCTCTGCCCTGCTCAACAGGTCACCATATGTCATTTCCCCGGCAGCAGCCTCCAAGGCATCAAACAGTTCCTCATCACGATCAATCTTCTGCTTGTCTGTAGTAGCCGTCCACTGTCCCGGAGTAAATATCCTGTTCTTGAAGCCCTTCGACTCGCCTCCGACCGGTATAGGTCCTCCGCCTCCCGCTCCGGGCGGCGCTATTCCCCATCTCATTGACCTGACTCCCGACGAATCCATGGTAATGATTATATAGTTTGCCCAGCCTTCAAACGGAGTCCCGGTCGCATCCGCAACCGGAAAATCATCCGGCACGAATTTCTCAAACCGCCAGGCCGACTTGCCGTATCCCTTAATATCGGATGGATCGTCCGTAACATCCTGTCCGTCAAAATAAAGTGTCCGCGATACACTTCCGGCCTTATCCGAGAACTCGACCATCGCAGCGGAATAAGCAGCCTCTGCATTGGTCACATCAACAGACTGCTTGGATTTTTCTATATACTTTACAAACATTGGAGTAATTACGCCGATAAGTGCCGCCATTACAGCAATGACAACAACAAGTTCCAGAAGTGTATAGCCCTTATGCCCGTTAGTTTTTGAATGTTCTAATGACATAGCACACAGCCTTCAGATTAGTTAACAAAGATTTACATTCAGATTATATCACAATAATTACAAAATGACATATCCATATCACATTTTGTTATTATCATTTGTCATATCCCGATAATACTTCAAATACCTGTATGCGGTTCTTCTGCTTATGGCGCCCTCATCAACTATCTCCATAACGGTCATTCCCCCTTCATACTTGGTGACAAAATCATTATATGAGGTCATCCACTTCTCATCATGTTTCCTGCGCCCACCGATGCTTTCACGGAGTTTTTCATTTTCGTTTGTAAGAGCCGCCACTTGCGACTCCAGTTCTTCTATTCTAGTGATCGCCTCTTGTAAATTCACACAATCCCTCTACAAATCATTGTTTTTTTTTTTGATTATAGTATAATAAAGTTAACAAGAGGAGCCGAACGCTAGATTAGGCCTAGCCGCCGGCAGTTGTTGCTACAAAAGTAGCATCCAAGCTTGTCATGCGGAGGATGCTACTTTTTGCGTTTTAGTATAACAACAAGAGTTACTACTGCGCAAAGCATAATTACAAATTGAAACATATCCGCATATGTAACCATAGGCATCAGCCTCCTTTCAAAATATCTGGCGGCTGGCGTATCATCCTTTCGACTCCATTTATAATTTTAAATTTCCCAAGCCCTAGTGTCAATTATTTTTTGGCACATTTAACCACAATAGTTTAATTTACAAAATCTACATTTTGCCGTAGAAAGCAACCTAACCTTCGGTCGGGCGGTTGTAATGCAAAAGAAGCGCCCGCTATCCGCGGACGCTTCCTCTTACTTCTTATTTACCTTGCCGCAAAATCACTTTGTTGCGGTCTTTTTCTTCCTGCCCGTAACGATCGTTGCCACTATCGTAGCTACGCATGCGGTAAGGAGAAGGAGCCACAGTATGATGTTGCTTGCATCGCCCGTAACAGGTCCGACTCTTACGCCCAGAACGCCGCTTGAAGGCTTAGCACGAACACCGAGTACTCCGTTTACAACTCCGCCTCTCTTAACTCTTGCTCCGAGCACACCCGGTGTAGGCGTAGGTGTAGGTCCGGGAGGAGGCGTAATAGGAGGTCTCTCCGGCGTATTAACGATTCCGCCAAGGTCAATGGTCACATCGGCATTTGCCGCATTTACAGTGAACGTATATACAAGATCATCACCGTTTACATCTGTTGCTGTCTCATATCCGCTCGGTGCTTCCACTTCTATGAAGTAGTAGTCATCCCAAGGAAGATCGCCCACATAGAGCTCACCGGCTGAATTCGTACGGTATGTACCGTATCTGAAGTATGCATCCGAGAAGATCGTCGAGCTTGCTGCCTGACCTATTGATCTCGGTGTTGCTGCATACAGTTCGAATACAGCACCTGCAAGCGACCTTGTTCCGTCAGAACCTACCTTGCGGAGTCTGACAGCGCCTGTTGCCTTGGTATTAAGGTATGTTACCTCAACAAGTTCTCCGCTTCGAAGTATTGTAAATCCGAGTCTCTCGGTTGAAAGCGTATATCCTTCGGGAGCCTTCGTCTCAACGAAGTAGTATGTACCGTAAGGAAGGTCTGCAATCGTAAGAGTTCCTGCCGAATCCGTTACGAATACTCCGTTACTTGTCGATGTTGTAGCACTGTAGCTGCCCGGTGTTCCTGTAGCATAAATCCTTGTTCCTGCATCATTGTAAAGTGCGAACTCAGCGCCTGCCAATGTTTCTCTTGTAGACGCATCCCGCTTTGTAAGCCTTACAGATCCGATTATCGGAGGATCCGACATCGTTACTGTTATGCTGCTGCCGTCCGCAGGAACAGTGAAAGTCATATCTTCCGCTACACCGTAACCCTCAGGTGCTGTGATTTCTCTAAGCGTATAGGTCTTACCGGCTGTAAGTGCGGATTCAATTACATGAGCACTTGTTCCGCTTGTCCATCTCTCGATTTCCGTTGATCCGTCAAAGATCGCAAGTACTGCGCCCGAGAGAGGTGCTCTTGTATCGGCATCAATCTTTCTGATGAGGATATCGCCTGCCGTATTGTAGAAGTCATAATTAACCTTCTCTGACAGATAACCTGTTATAGGCAGTTCCTCAACGACGTAACTGATCGGTCTTCCTGCGGAGTCGTAGGTAGGAAGCTTATTACCCTTGTCATCCGTAGCAAACCTGTAGGTTGTATCAGGAGCAACTATCGTGTAGCTGTTGATCTTGGTCTCTACACCGCTTGCAGTCCTTCTGTACAGGTTAACCGTAACGTCAGGTCTCTGTGAAGGATCCTTGATATTGTCTACCCAGTATTTGTTACCTTCTACTGTGGTGTATTCCTTCACTATGTTAGTGTAACTGATGGATGTTATTGCCTCGCCCGTATTAGCCTTTCTTATCGTCTTCGATACATCCAGCTTCTGGGTTCCGTTAAACTTAACATTTACGTCAATGTCATATTCGGTGTTATCGTAAACAACTCCATCGCTTTCGAAAATCGTGTTATTCTCGGTCCATACACCGCTTGAAGGCTTAACCTCTACAAGTCTGTAGTAGAGTGTCTTCTCATCGGCATATTCACCCTTCTCGTCCTTCAATACTTCCTGAGTGTACTCCGGAATATCAAGCTTGAAGCTTCCGTTCGCCGAGGTCTTGGCTACACTTACAAGAGTCTTGCCTATTGTTCTTGCTGCATCCTCATAGCTGTAAAGTGCAAACTCATACTGGTCAAGCATTGAGTCTGTTGAAGCAAGTGCATTTCCTGCCTGATCCTTCAGGTACTTGATACCATCAAGCTCAGTCTTGCCTGTTGCCTTGAACTCATTCTTGAATTCGAAGAAGTTACC
>DGUG01000189.1 GCA_002394535.1 Lachnospiraceae bacterium UBA4316 | reverse complement strand
CGAGTATAAGACCTTCTCCCGCCGATGCACAATGAGTATCGATTGCAATAATCTTTCTGTCGGGATACTCCTCACGAAGCTCATTTGCAGCCATCTTTCCGGAATTGGAAGTTGCACTGATGCCGGAGGAAAATCCGATGTAAAGCACATCCTTTCCCTGCTTGAGAGCTCCTTCGAACAGTTCCCTGAATGACTGGGAATTCACTGCACTTGTTTTACTAACCTCTCCGGCACGCATCCTGTTGTAGAATTCACTCTTGCTCATCTCGCCTTCAAGGTGCTCCTCGCCATCTTCGAAATGAAATGTAAGCTTTGAAAAGCCTACGCCCCACTCTTCCAAAGTATCAAATTCGATGTCGCAGCCCGTGTCCGACATGATTACATATTCGCTCATGGCCCCTCCTCACTGTAGATTATTCAAACCCTATGTTATTTGCTACATGACATAATCTAATTTCGTATATTAGATTACCAAGTAGGTCTCTCTATGTCAATATTAAAAACATAATGAAATCTTATTTTCAAAATGATATAATGATATTCAAATCGTTATGAGTAAAAAGGAATCAAAATCATGAAATTCGACAAAGACCTCGTCGCCGGGAAACTCCGCCGATGGGAAAAGTATCTTGAAGAATTCAAACTGCCGTCATGGGATGAGATACCAAACATCGGTCTGTATATGGAACAGATCATAATCCTTCTCAAGGAATATCTTGATTACCTGCCTCCCGAACTCAAGGATGAGCAGATCATAACGGCGGCAACAATTAATAATTATGTCCGCACAAAAATAATGCCGGAGCCGGTCAAGAAGAAGTACTACCGCATTCACATTGCATATCTCGTTATGATATGTACTATGAAGCAGATTCTGCCAATAGCGGTAATATCCAAGATAATTCCCATGAATATTCCGGAAGAGGAAGTAAAAAGAATCTATGACCGTTATTCGGACAGGCACAAATATACTATACAGTATTTTCTGAAACAAATCAGACTCGTAGCAGGTCCCATCCTCGACCATAAGGACATCATTGAGGAAAGCGCTACCGACACGGAAGAGTTGATTACAATGTGCACGATTTATGCGGGATTTTCCAAGCTCATGGCCGAAAAGCTCCTGCTCCTTGACGGCAAGGATCTTACAAACGGAGGAAGCATAGAATTAAGAAAGAGGTGAGAATTCTCACCTCTTATGTTTTGCTCTTTTTTCCTTGTACATTTCCTGGTCCGCAAGTTCGATCAAAGCACTCAGCGGTTTTTCATTATCATAAGGCACCATATGATACCCTATGCTGGCATCAAGTTTATATTTGCGGTCTCCCTTTTCGTTAATCTCACTCATAGCTCTTCGGATACGTGTTATATCCTCCTCGACGGCAATAGTCGTCGAACCTTTTCCGAATACCACAAATTCATCCCCGCCGTATCTCATCAGCAGTTCATCTTTGTTCCGCGTCTTGCGCAGCACGTCAGCCATATCGCAAATCATCCGGTCTCCCATTTCATGACCGAGGGCATCATTAACCTTCTTGAGTCCGTCAAGATCGAGAAAGATGAAGAACATATCCTCTTTTTCCTTGCGGGCTTCTGCCACGATCTCCTCGGAAAACTTGAAGAATCCGGCCCGGTTATATACATGCGTCATTGGATCAAACACCCACATCTCGTCAAGGGTTTTGATCATCTTCCGCATCTTGATAACGTTATATACCTGCTCAAGCGTACTCGACAGAGTCATCATAAGAACTCTGTAAAACTCCGAAAAAAGCGGCATCGTCGAATTACGTATAGCAGCCAGTCCGTAAAAACGATCCCTGAAATGTATGGAGTACATGACATACAGGTTTCCGCCTTCGTCCTGAGTAAATCTCGGGTGACGCTTGCCTATATGTTCATTATTGATGAATTTATATTTCCCGTTCTTGTAATCTATCCCGCTGGCTACACCGTTTACCGGATCTGCGAAGGTATCCGAATCACCGAGCAAAAGTGAAAATGCATCTCCCCCAAGCTCAGGAATACACGGCTTTAAGTATTCACAGATATCTTCTATCGACTGCGCGGTAGTAAGCTCTATCGTCAGTTCGCTTATCATCTCCGCGTAACGGGCTTCCCGAAGCTTGTTTCTCGAGTACTGATTAACCACAATACGATGGTTAACCGGACGGACTGCATCGCAGCCGCAGCTTTCAGCAAAAACAGGACTTGAATCAATAACGGGATTGGGGTTATATTTTTTCCCTTCTATGCATTTAATAACATTTTTGTATGCAGTCTCACCGATCTTCTTCTCCGAACGGCTGACAGACGTAATCCTCGGATAATGGTTTGCAGCTTCAAAGATATTGTCATATCCTGACATTAAGGTGTCTTCCGGAACCTTAATGCCCCGGTCTCCAAGAGCATAGAAAGCCCCAAGAGCCATCTGGTCGTTTGCGCACACATAAGCATCGGCTTTAAGCAGTCCCTTCTTCTCAAAGTATTTTACGGCAGCCCTTCCGCTTCTTGCATAATAATCTCCGACGTAATAACGCTCTTCGTCAAACTTTAATCCTGCCTTTTCCATCTCCTCAATGAATACTCTCTTGCGTGTCACCGCATCAATGGAATCCTCGGGTCCACCTATGAAGTTAACTGTTTTGATCTTATGTTCATTGATCAGATGATCGGAGAGTGCACGCATGGCAGACTCATTATCACTGCTTACATTAATCATTCCCTCTATCGGGCAGTCGATTGACGCACACGGCTTGTTCTGCATTCTGATCTTGTCTATAACTATATTTCTGATCTTCTCGGAATAAATGCTTTCAGAATAGATAATGAATCCGTCATATATTGAAAAGTCATCGTACTGCATAGCCGCTGACTCTCCGATATTAAACTCTTCATCCTTGGACAGCGTCAGACAGTACACAACTGTATTATTACCGTCAGCTTTTGCCGCTTCGGCAATACCTTCAAGAACCTTACGCTGTGTATCAAGTTGTAGTTCGCCAAGAAAAACCGCTATATTTCGCATTATCCTTTACCAAAAAGCCGGAACGTAATGTGCGGCAACATTTCCGCACTGTGCACCTACAATATTAAGCGCAGCCTGATTGTAATGACACCCGTCTGTAAGGTATGTAGGCGGAAGAGCACTAAGTGCCTCCGATCCAAGCGTAAACCTGGGGTCCTGTGCACAAAGCTGCTTTGCTGCCTCATTAACCTTATCATATGTACCCGGAAGTCCCGCGTACTGACCGATCGTGATAACAAATACCTGATCCAGCCCCTTAACAAACAGTCTCGTAAATGTATTGGAAAGCCCTGTTTTGTATGTGCTGACATCTATATTTGCAACACCATCGGTTTCTCCCTGAAGCCATACAACATATCTTCTGCGTATATTGACGTGATTTGCTGTACACCATGCATTGATCATGTCAAACTTGCTCTCAAGTTCGGCCTGAACCGGTGCCGTTTGCCAGTATCCGATACTTGATCCTCCCCTTGCAGCGGAAAACCCTAAAACCGGGGTCCCGGTTGCCCGGTAGTATGTATTCATGAAAGCAGATGCAAGTGAACCTCCGCGAAGTGTTGGCGGATCACACAAATAACCGTTTGAATATATCCCGAAAGGCTCTGTCACCGGATACATTCCTGTCGGACATGTCCCTATTCTGAATTCGTATCCCGTATCAACAGGCACTCCCGGGGCTTCCGCCGCATTTCCTCCTCGCCCCGACATATTACTTTGCCCTGCAAAAATCACAAGATCCACCGTTTTGAGAGCAGGCGGCGTGGGTGTCGGAGTTACAACGGGAGTTACCATTGCGGGTGTCTGCCCGTTTACAGCTTGTATATCTGTAATCTCGGCCGCACTCGTATCCACACTATAACTCAAAGCCAATGCCGATACGGCAGTAACTATAAATGCAATTAAACGATTTTTCATGACTGACAGTCCCCTTCTAAATATTCCCCTCTATCATAAACCCAAGAATCTCTCGAGCGCCGGCATGAGCTCATTTGCTTCATTCCGTCCGATTTCATATGCCTCACGCATAACGAGAGGATCATGGCATATATGTCCCAGCGGCAACGGTGATTTCGGACATATTACAAAGTTAGTTCCGGCCTTCTCCTGTGAAAAAACATGATCAAGCTGTTCATTGTAAGTAATATGCCTTATATCCATTGCCCGGATAAGCTTCGGATACTCTTTATATTTAAATCTGATAAGAGGCATTGTTTTTTCGTGGCTCTTGCGGTATCCTCTCGGTTTGGTAAGAACCGTAACGTTCTTATCACACCCCAGTGCCTCGGATGCTTTAAGAGGTATTGCATCCGTCATTCCGCCATCAAGGTACTTACCGCCGCCAATCTCGACTATATTGGAAACAAGAGGCATTGATGAGCTTGCTCGCATCCACTCGAGTTCCTCGTATGAGGCATCATACATTCTATGATATCCGGCTTCTCCTGTTTCGATATCCGTCACAACCATATAAAACGGCACACCTGAATCTATAAAAGCAGCCTCGTCAAATTTATCAAGTTCCATCGGCAATGTATGGTAACAGAACTCGCCGCCGAAAATATCTCCGGTTTTGATAAGCGAAGAGACGCTGCAGTATCTCTTATCCTTGGCATACTTCATGTTATACCGGATCGTTCTTCCCACCTGTCCTGAAACGTAATTACAACCGAAGCACGCACCGGCGCTTACACCGATCACATTATCAAATTTTATTCCGTTTTCCATGAAGACATCAAGCACACCTGCGGTAAAGAGTCCCCGCATTGCTCCGCCTTCAAGCACCAGTCCGTTCATACTACAAATTCTGCGGCTTCGCGCATGTTCTCTATCAAGGCACTGTCAACCATTCCTCCGAACTCCCCGTCCAGATTCCATGGAATAGGCTCATCGGATTCAACCTTCAGGCTCTTACATTTAAAGCATATCACATTTTCCGATTTAATCCTACGATCGAGTATTGCCGGACCGATCAGGTTATAATCAAGTATACTGTCGGGATATCTGACGAGCATAACCTCAAATATCCCGTCATTAAGCTTTACATCCGGACCGGGCAACGCCTTCATTCCTCCGACGGATTCGGAATTGGTAATTATCCCGACGATAAAGTTGTCGGAAATCACTATATCATCATAAGTAATTCGAAGAGGGATCGCTCGTGCGGACGGGAGTCTTTTTACCGCTTCCGCAAGATAAGCGGTATACCCGAAGATGTTTTTCATTCCCTGATCAGTTTCGTATGTAACATCGGTAAACAGTCCGAATGCGGCAACATACACGAAATATCTGGAATTAAACCGGCCAATGTCGCATTTGAAATAATTGTCGGAAACCGCTATCTTCGCAGCCCTTTTAACCGTTCTCGGCAATCCGATGCTTCGCGCAAAATCATTCGTCGAACCTGTCGGCAAATATCCGATAGGAACAGATACTCCTGCCGATAACACTCCGGTTACGATCTCATCAAGAGTTCCGTCTCCGCCGGCACAGACAACTCTGTCAAATTCTCCGGCCCACTGTTTAGCTACAACCTCTCCATCGCCCTGGCATTTTGTGGGATAAATGGTAACTCTGTATCCCGACTCGGCAAATATCTCCACTATATCTCCGAGATGGGTGCCGATACTACCCTTTCCGGCTTTCGGATTGTATATGAACAGCAGATTTTTCATACAGAAAATTGTAGCACAAACGCGATTTGAAAACAACACACCGCGGCCTTGGATTTTTAGTACTTTATAATATTTTATGATATAATATGCAAAGTAAATTACTACAGATTCAAAATCTGAAAGGAGCCCGCTATGGAAGGTCTTATTTTTCTGTTGATTGTACTTCTCATTTTTATCATTTTCTGCGTAAGATGCATCTGCATCGTTCCGCAGGCCAATGCCTGGGTAATTGAATTCTTAGGTAAATACCACAGTTCGTGGGCAGCCGGACTGCACTTTAAAGTGCCGTTCTTCTACAGGGTTGTGAAAAAGGTTTCACTTAAAGAGCAGGTTGCGGATTTCGAACCCCAGCCGGTTATCACAAAGGATAACGTAACGATGATGGTTGACTCGGTAGTATTCTTCTCCGTATTTGATGCAAAGCTTTTCACATACGGTGTTGAGCGCCCCATCGCAGCAATCGAAAATCTGTCTGCCACCACTCTTCGTAACATCATCGGTAGCATGACCCTTGATGAAACCCTTACAAGCCGTGACGAGATTAACTCACAGATCACAGCTATACTTGATGAAGCAACCGATAAATGGGGAATCAAGGTAAGCCGTGTCGAAGTCAAGAACATTATGCCTCCTCAGTCCATACAGGACGCAATGGAAAAGCAGATGAGAGCCGAGCGTGAAAAACGTGAAGCCATCCTTACCGCGGAAGGTAAGAAGCAGTCCGCTATTACACTTGCCGAAGGTGAAAAACAGGCAGCTATTCTTCGTGCCGAAGCTGTCAAGGAACAGCGCATACGTGAGGCCGAAGGTGAGGCTGAAGCACTGCTTGCGGTACAGCGCGCCAAGGCGGAAGGTATCAGGCTCATCAACGATGCCAATCCTACACAGCAGTATCTTACATTACAGTCATTTGACGCTGTTGCCAAAATGGCTGACGGACAGGCTACAAAAGTTATCGTACCTTCCGATCTTGCGAACCTTGCAGGAGCGATCACTGCCTTGTCAGAGACCGCTAAGCAATAAACGTATGCAGTCGTTTGGAAAGATATGAGGATAACATATGGCTCAGGTTATATGGCTTTTAGTTGTAATGATAATCATATGGCAGTTGGTTAAGAAAGGTATTATCAAGACATCCACCGGTGACAAGAAAACCCGTCGCAATACTTCACCTGCCAAAAAGGGATATGTAGGCTACAAACCCCATAAGGATATCACAACAGTCGGAAGGGAAATGGGAGATAAAAGAGGTTCCACTCTGCGGGATGACCGTGCAAACGACTGGCTGGCACGGCAGCTTGAGGATGAACACAGGGCCTTTAAGGCAACAAGTGAAATGTTTGATTTGAAGATCGAGCACGCAAGTCACTGCGATGCAAGGCTCTTAGCTCAGTTTCACAACAAACACTGTGACGCCGGCGGAGTAGATCTGGCAAACGGAAAGACAGCTCATAACTAGTGCTGAAAGCGGGGCCTGCAGACACCCGCTTTTAGTAGTTCAGATTTTTATCTTCCTCAGCGCAAGATTAACCACACCGTGGAAGATGAGCGAAGACAGATAAGCGCACACAAAGCTTAGGGGAACCGTTACGAAGAACCACCAGAACGCTTCCACAGGTCCCGGAAGAAAACGTTTTGCATACTGATATATGATTGCATCGTATGCACCCGCAAAAAGGTATATTTCAAAAGAAACCGAACTTATCGATGAGAGTATCCGGCAAATGATTTTCGACCTGATATTCACATCATAGAAAAGAAGAAAAATGCAGACGGTGCATATGGATATGAACAACGTTCCGTATGTACCGTCAGCAGTCGAAATAAGATTCCAGTCAAAATTTCCGGTCGATGTAAACCTTGTGCTGATGAAGGCTTCAACCAGCACTGTAAGCACAATAACCGCTGCAAGAACTATTCTGTTAGGTCTCCATCTTCTGTCACGCACCGCTATCCCGAGAAAATAGAAAAGAACCGGGTATATTCCGAT
>DGUG01000141.1 GCA_002394535.1 Lachnospiraceae bacterium UBA4316 | reverse complement strand
ATGACCGGTTTAATCAGGTTGAAGATATCAAAGATGCCGAAGGTGCGCTTGTAAGAAGTGCATCAATGCATGAGATGGAACTGCCCGATAGGCTTTTATGTGTGGCACGTGCCGGAGCCGGAGTCAACAATATTCCGCTTGATAAGTGTGCGGAAAAAGGTATTGTTGTATTTAATACACCCGGAGCAAACGCAAACGGTGTTAAGGAACTGGTATTTGCCGGAATGCTTCTTGCCTGCAGAGATGTTGTGGGCGGCATCAACTGGGTTAAAGAGAACAAGGACAATCCTGATATCGCCAAGGCAGCGGAGAAGGAAAAGAAGAAGTTTGCCGGATGTGAGATCATGGACAAGAAGCTTGGAATCATCGGTCTCGGAGCTATCGGAGTCAGGGTCGCAAATGCAGCAAAGCATCTCGGAATGGAAGTGTACGGATATGATCCTTATATTTCTGTAGATGCAGCTTGGAATCTTTCAAGAGATATCAAACACGTTCTTTCCGTTGATGAGATATTTGAGAATTGTGATATCATAACAATCCACGTACCGCTTCTTGATTCTACAAAAAATACAATAAATGCGGAAGCCATCGATAAGATGAAGGACGGTGTTATCATCCTTAACTTTGCAAGAGATCTTCTGTGCGACGAGACGGCTGTAATTGAAGGTATCAAAAAGGGCAAGATCGCAAAATATGTTTCGGACTTCCCGAATCCTGTTACTGCAGGTGCCGAAGGATGTATTGTTATACCTCACCTCGGAGCATCAACCGAAGAGTCCGAAGATAACTGTGCCAAGATGGCGGTCAAGGAAATGATTGACTATCTGACGAACGGAAATATCAAGAATTCGGTTAACTATCCGAAGGCTGATATGGGAACCTGCCAGACAAAGGGAAGAGTTACTATACATCACAAGAATGTAACAAATATGATCACACGGTTTACCGGACTGTTCTCGGAAGCCGGAATCAATATTTCGGATATGGTCAATTCATCAAAGGGTGAATATGCTTATACAATGATCGACGTCGACTCGGACATCCCCAAGGATTTCTCCGATAAACTTGCGGCAATCGACGGGGTTATCCGTGTACGACTGATCAAATAAACTCCCTTCGGAACAGATTATCTGATAGGAATATCCATGACATCATCGTCGCCGTATTGCGCACGAAACTGTGCGTCTGCGGCGACGTTTGCTTCGCTTGCAAGATCCATGTATTTGATAAACACTTCTTCGACGGGCATTGCATATTCCATTGCAAGCTGCTGCATAATCGGGCGGAGCCGCTCCAGCTGCTCGGAAACATGAGTCTTCTGAGGATCTATATCCCCCAGTTCCTTTTCTGCAAATTCGTTGATTTTATCAAGAAATATTCTGTCTTCGTCTGTCATATAATTACTCCTGTTATTTAATAGATGTATTATAATTTGTATAAAATATCCTACCATTACCACAAGATGTTGTCAAAGTATAATGCTTTTTGGTAAAATACATGGATGAAAAAATAATCGGAGGATAATATATGGCAGTAGTAAGACCTTTTTGTGCGATAAGGCCGAGAGCTGATATTGCTTCAGCTGTTGCGGCACTTCCATATGATGTATATAATCGTGCAGAAGCAAAGGCAGAGACCCAAAGGGAGCCTTTGTCTTTTCTGTGCATTGACAGAGCAGAGAGCCAGCTCGGAGATGATGTTGATACATATGATCCGAGAGTTTACGAAAAAGCAAGGCAGCTTATGGAGGCAAGGATAGAAGATAATACTTTTATTCAGGATGAGAAGCCTTGTTTTTACATCTATGAACTTATCATGGATGGGAGAAGCCAGACAGGTATTGTGGGATGTGCCTCAATAGACGATTATATTTCCGGTACTATAAAAAAACATGAGAATACAAGGGCTGATAAGGAAGTAGACAGGATAAACCATGTTGACGCATTAAGCGCTCAGACCGGCCCCATTTTTCTTGCATACAGAGGCAGGGATGATTTAAGAGAAGTTATCAAAAAGGTAAAATCATCTGCGACCCTTTACGATTTTACATCCCCTGACGGTATAACACACAGGGTTTGGAAGATAGATGATTCCTCGGACATCGGGGCAGTTGAAAAAGCATTTAAAGATACGGAATCGATATATATTGCGGATGGACATCACAGGTGCGCTTCCGCGGTGAAAGTGGGGCAAAAAAGAAGACAGGAACATCCGGATTACACCGGTACTGAGGAATTCAATTATTTCCTGTCGGTGCTGTTTGCCGACGAAGAACTGATGATAATGGATTATAACCGTGTCATTAAGGACTTAAACGGTCATACTCCGAAAGAGATAATCGATATACTGTCATCAAAAGGCAGTATTGAAATACGGGAAGGTCAGTTCAAACCGGAACATAAAGGCGAAGTCGGAGTATATCTTGATAACAACTGGTACAGATTCAGGTTTGATGATTCGCTTATACCGGATGATGCAGTAGAAGGGCTTGATGTATCGGTATTACAGAATAATGTACTAGAGCCGGTTTTCGGTATCAAAGATCCCAAGACAGATAAGAGGATCGATTTTGTCGGGGGGATCAGAGGGCTTGATGAACTTGAAAAAAGGGTATCACAAGACTGTAAGATAGCATTTGCGATGTTCCCGACAAGCATTTCCGAACTGTTTGATGTTGCGGATGCGTCACTTCTTATGCCTCCCAAGTCAACATGGTTTGAACCGAAGCTCAGAAGCGGACTGTTTATTCATAAGATCGAAAGATAAATTACCGGAGCGTGTTATGGACAAGAAACTTTATAAAATGATGGATTGGGCAAGGGTTGAGCAGATAGTTTACTCGGAAGAGGACAATCCCCATGAATACCTGGGAGCCCATTTTGTTAAAGGCGGCTGGATGATCAACTGCTTTATTCCTTCTGCCGACAAATGTACCGTAATCAGCGGCAAAAAAGAGTACAGGATGGACAAAATGGATGAGGAGGGGTTTTTCTCGGTCCTCATAAGAGCAGTTACCAAGACGAAAATCAGTTACAAGTTCAAGGTAACCAAAGGCAAAGATACATACATTGTGGAGGATCCGTACAGATTCGGTTCTATATTTGACAACAAAACACTTAAGGCTTTTGCGGCTGGGATATGCTACGACATATATGAGTATCTCGGAGCACACGTCCGTAAAAAAGATGGTGTTGATGGCGTAAACTTTGCTGTGTGGGCACCTAATGCGGTCCGTGTATCTGTTGTAGGTGATTTTAACGAATGGGACGGAAGATGCCACCAGATGAGAAGGCTTGGTGATTCGGGAATATTTGAACTGTTTATCCCGAGAGTCCGTATCGGGGATAAATACAAGTACGAGATCAAGATGCATGGCGGTATGGTTGTTCTCAAATCCGATCCTTACGGATTTGCCGCAGAGCTTCGTCCCGATACGGCATCATGCGTGTTTGATATTGATAAATACAAATGGCGTGATGATGGATTTGTGGATAAAAGGGCGCAGCTTAATTCAGGTGACAGACCTTTGTCAATTTACGAAATACATCTCGGAAGCTTCAAAAAGCCTGATGACGGAAGAGAATTTCTGGGTTACCGCGAACTAGCCGAGGAGATAATCCCGTATGTTTTAAAAATGGGCTATACGCATATTGAACTTATGCCTGTTATGGAACATCCTTTTGACGAGTCGTGGGGATATCAGGTTATCGGAATGTATGCCCCCACATCCCGCTACGGTACACCGGAGGATTTCATGTATTTTGTGGACGAAATGCACAGGAACGGTATAGGTGTCATCCTTGACTGGGTACCGGCTCATTTCCCACGGGATGTCCACGGATTATCGAATTTTGACGGAACCTGCCTGTATGAGCATCAGGACCCAAGGCGTGCTTATCATCCCGATTGGGGGACCCTGTGCTTTAACTACGGAAGGCCTGAAGTATCCAATTACCTGATCGCAAATGCACTGTTCTGGATCAGGAAATACCATGCCGACGGAATCAGGATGGATGCTGTCGCATCAA
>DGUG01000014.1:5103-11679 GCA_002394535.1 Lachnospiraceae bacterium UBA4316 | reverse complement strand
AGTCCCTCAAAAGGCACATCATAGACACCTTCACCCCGCATACCTTTGTAGTGAACCTTGAGAATCTCTCCTTCGGTTCCGTTAATTATAAGGTCGTGCACTTTCTTTGTGTACTTCTCAAAAGGCGTTTCAAGACTGAATTTATATTTTTTCCGCATGGCATCAAGTGTTGCATATGTAAAGCTGGACTTGTCATTACATGACTGCCATCCGGGAACGACGATTGCCCCTTCCATAATGGACATTGTCTTATCCGGGATCATTAGATCCTCATCAAATTTCATTTTGTATCCGAGACCGGCACATTCGGGGCAGGCTCCGAAAGGGTTGTTGAATGAAAAGCTTCTCGGCTCTATTTCTTCAATGTTGATGTTACAATCCGGACATGAAAAACTCTGTGAAAACGTAAGCATCTTTCCATCGATAACATCAACATATACAAGTCCGTCGGTAAGACCCATCACCGTTTCAAGAGAGTCCGTCAGCCTCTTTCCTATTCCTTCCCGGACTACAAGTCTGTCCACAACGATCTCTATGTTATGTTTAATGTTCTTGTCAAGCTTGATATCCTCGGACAGCTCGTACATATTGCCGTCAACCCGGACTCTGACATACCCGCTTTTTACGGCACGCTCGAATATCTTGGCATGTTCACCTTTACGCCCTCTGACAACCGGTGCTAAGAGCTGGATCTTCGTTCCCTCGGGAAGTGCCATTATGGCATCGGTCATCTGGTCCACGCTCTGACGCTTTATCTCCTTGCCGCAGTTAGGACAGTGAGGAATACCTATCCTTGCATACAGAAGCCTTAAATAATCGTAAATCTCCGTAACCGTTCCAACCGTAGATCTCGGGTTCTTGTTTGTTGATTTCTGGTCTATGGAAATGGCAGGAGGAAGACCTTCTATCGAGTCAACCTCCGGTTTTTCCATCTGACCGAGAAACTGTCTTGCATACGAAGAAAGTGACTCCATATATCGTCTCTGACCCTCGGCATATATGGTATCAAAGGCAAGAGATGATTTTCCCGAGCCGGACAGACCGGTCAGAACTACCAGTTCGTTTCTCGGAATATCTATATCAACATTGCGCAGATTATGCTCTTTGGCTCCCCTTATCCTTATCATGGGGTTTATTTTCTCAGCCATCGTATTTCACCTCAAAAGATTCAAGTAAAAATGTTCTTCCCGACTCATCGGTTGCAAACAGATCTATCCTTGACTGTGCCATAAAACGTCTTTGTATAGAAAGTGAGAATCTGTCTGTTCCCTCCTCCTCGGATTGTCTGTACAATTTGGAGTATTCGCACTCGATGCACTCATCATCTGTTCTTGCATACACATGTACATCGCAGACTTCCTCCGGAGCATTGATTACACCGTCCATCTTGAAAATTGCGGTTGTATCAGCCGGATCGAGATAGATATACGAGCCCGAAACTCTTCCTCCCGAAACTTCCGTAACATCGTATGTAACCCCCGGATTATCCGAATATGTGCCGTCTCCTTTATACGCAGGCTCGTATCTGTAATTGCTAAAATCACTGGTGAGAGGCATTTCACTGGAAATAGAGCGTTCGGCGGTCTCAAATATGACCATATCGGGGAACGTCAGATTAACAAAGTACTGCAGATAATCATAGTTCTGTCTGTGAACGAAATAAACCTCACGAAAACGGTCATCATAAAACTTCTGATAGGACTGGAAATAACTGTCCGTAAATACAAGAAGCCGCCTGCCATTCGGAGCCGATTCATTTATATGGTGTGTGTAAAAAGTATTGGTCTCACAGTCCATATACGGTTTCAGCAGCTCTGTGTAGTCGGCCATTTTATCATCTCGCAGTTTGTATAGCGGTATATTCTCATCTATCGCAAACTTTGCGTTATCGAGACTGTCCACATGAACTGTCTCAATATCAAAGTTTTCCTCTTTAAGAGGCGGAACATCGTCGAACCACTCCTGAACCTTTTGGTCAATAAGGCTGTGCCCGACGAACGCACCCCTGTCATTCCAATGTGTAACATCGTACAGTTTGTTATACAAAAGCACATTATCCTTAGCCGCAATCAGATAATCCTTCGGATCAATGTATTCCACATCCGTTTTTCTCATCTTCTCGTCAAGGTATTCAAGCACCGATATATTTCGCTCATTTACATGCACGGTACGGGGGAAGTGTTCCGGATATATGGTTTTCTTGTCCGGGCACACAAAATAAAGAAAGCGGATGTCTTTTGATTCCAGATAGTCGTTTGTCTTCTCAAGAAACGAGACCATGGAATCGATATATTCCTTATCCGTGTTAAGTCTCTGATAGGCCGCAATATAATCCTTGTCCTTGTAATATATGTTGCCGTCCTCTCCCCACATAAACAGAGGATTGACCATGGTATGAAAAAGGGCATTGTTTGCTTCGGTGTATACCGCAATGGCACTTTCACGGAATCCTATCCTGTCATCCACATATTCCTCAACCGCTTTAATATAGTCCTCTGACAGTTCAAACTCCGGCCAGTCGGCAAGTTTCTTGTTCTCATATTCCGAGATCTGGTCGCGTTTAAAGTTCATAAATACCACAGGAAGTATGAGCGCCAAAATAAATGCCGCAATAAACACATAGGACGCTATATGATTTTTATCAAAATTCTTTTTTGACATACAACTCTAAAACCTGAAATAAATAAAGGGCGTATAGGTGGAATTAACAATAAATACAAAGCTTATAACTAAAAGTGCCATAAGGCATATGTGCCTTGCAGTCCTGGGTAAGGGCTTGTTGCTGTCGCAAATGAGTGCAATGCGTGAGCTTAATTTCCCGGGAAGCACCTCTCCCCACGGAACACAGCACAGTAAGGCAATTACAAGGAAAAAGGCAAGCCTTGAATCAAGGAAGAATCCCAGAGAAAAAGCGTTGTAATCATGAGGTCCGAATCCGAACATGGCTTTGATGTACGAAAAAGCCTCGGGAAGATCTTCGATCTTAAAAAGTACCCAGCCGAGAGTTACCGCAATCATCGTATACCCCCACCGAAATGCCGACACGAAAGCTGCAGGAATTCGGAAAGGAATGGTCTTCCCCCGCAGTGCACGCTCTATCAGCATAAACAGACCGTGCCACAGCCCCCAAACAATATATGACCATGCGGCGCCGTGCCATATTCCCGTTGCGAGAAAAACAATAAGAAGATTAACATATACATTGCCCCTCCGGTTTCCTCCCAGAGGAATATAGAGATAATCCCTGAACCAGTTTGACAAAGTGATATGCCATCTTCTCCAGAATTCGGTTATGGATTTTGAAATGTAGGGATAATTAAAGTTCTCTCTGAAACCGAACCCGAAAAATCTTCCGATACCTATCGCCATATCGGTATATCCGGAAAAATCAAAATACAGCTGAAGCGTATATAAAATCGCGCCGAGCCAGGCGATTACCGGTGAAATATTCTGAGGTGATATCTCAAATATCTGGTCACATACTTCGCCGAGCGTATTGGCAATGACAGCCTTCTTGGCAAGACCTGTTATGAATCTTTCGATCCCCTTGGTAAAATCATCCGCTGTGATCTTCGGAGAATCAAGTGTTTCCTTTACGTCGGAATACCTTATGATGGGGCCCTGTAGCAGCTGGGGAAACATTGAGATATACAGCGCATATTTAACCGGATCGGTTTCAACCGAACCGGTACGGTATACATCAATGATGTAAGACATGCATTGAAACGTATAGAATGATATTCCAAGGGGAAGTATAATCTCCGGCACCCGAACCGTACTTTTAAACAGACCGTTTGCAGTCTCAATGAGCATTCCCGTATATTTAAAGTACAAAAGGGATCCCACATTTACACATACCGCAGCCGCGAGCACAGCCTTCTTTGCGTTTCCGGGTGTTTTTGAAATGACAATCCCGGAAAAATAATTGAATAGTATGGATGCGAGGAGATAGATAAGATGTTTCGGGCCACCCCATGCATAAAAAATGAGGCTTGCAACAAGCAGAAAAATGTTGCGGGCCTTTTTGGGCAGAATATAGTAGCCGAGCAGGGTGGCCGGCAAAAAAATACACAGGAATATAACAGAACTAAAAACCATTATCCGATCTTTTCCAATTCACTCTTAAGCTTAGATACAGACCATCTTGTTACGGTGACATCCGACTGCTTCTTGCCTCTTCTTGTAAGCTCCGCTACCTGCTTTAAATACTCCAAAGTAACTTTTGATGACAGCTTTGACTCACCGGCTGGACGCGCCTGAAACTTATACGGTATTTCAACAACTGATCTGTAATTTCCCATGGCAAGCACTTCTACCATGATCTTCCAGCCTATGGGACGAAGATCCGCATCTTCTATAACACTTCGCCTGAACATGAACAATCCGCTGGTGGGATCGGTTATCTTGCGAAGTGAAGGCAGCATTATCTTGCCGATGTATCTTGCCACACCGGATACAAGCTTACGATACGGACCAAGTCCTCCGTCACTGCCGCCGGGAATAAATCTCGAAGGCACGCAGAAATCCACTCCGGTCTCCATTACGGCATACATTGATCTGAGTATTGCCGGAGGATGCTGAAGATCTGCATCCATTACAGCGATATAGTCTCCCCGGGAAAGCTTGAATCCCTCAAGAACAGCGGTAGCAAGCCCTTTTTCCGTCTCGCGGTGTTCCATTCTGACGTTGGGATTTTCTTCTATAACCTTTTTTATAGCATCCGGAGTGTTATCGGTGGAATCATCCACGAAAATCACTTCATAATCTATACCCCGAAGCGCATAATCTATCTGGTTTGTAAGGTTGCCTACATTTTCCGACTCATTATACGTAGGTACTACAACCGAAATCTTACTCAATTGGCTAATCCTCCAAGTACTTCTTTAACTCTATCATACTGTCACGAAGCTGTGCTGCCGACTCAAAATCAAGTTCCGCGGCAGCCTTGCGCATACGTTTTTCTACATCGGCTATAAGCTTGCGAAGTTCCTTCTCATCCATGGATTCGGGATCCTTGGCAAAGCCCGCCTCTTCTCTGGCAATCTCTTTGTGAATGCTGATAAGATCCCGTACTGCCTTACGGATCGTAGTAGGTGTAATCCCGTTCTCTTTATTGTATTTATCCTGAATGGCCCGGCGTCTGTTAGTCTCATCAATGGCCATTTTCATGGAATCCGTCATGATGTCGGCATACATGATGATACGTCCGTCGCTGTTTCGGGCAGCTCTGCCTATTGTCTGTATAAGGGATGTGCGGGACCGAAGGAACCCTTCCTTGTCCGCATCAAGCACCGCCACCAGTCCGATCTCCGGGATATCAAGACCTTCCCGCAGCAGATTGATGCCCACCAGCACATCAAAAACATCCAGACGCATATCCCTTATGATCTCGGCCCGCTCAAATGTATCGATATCGGAGTGAAGATATCTGACCCTTACTCCGACTTCCTTCATATAAGCCGTCAGATCCTCGGCCATACGCTTTGTAAGGGTGGTTACAAGAACCTTATTTCCTGATTTTACCTCCTTGCGGCATTCCGCAATCAGGTCATCTATCTGTCCTTCGGTGGGCTTCACCGTAACAGGCGGATCAAGTAGTCCCGTCGGTCTGATTATCTGCTCGGTTCTAAGCAGTTCATGTTCTTCCTCATAAGGTCCGGGCGTTGCGGACACGAACATCATCTGGTCTATTTTACCTTCAAACTCCGTAAAGTTCAAGGGACGGTTGTCCTTGGCAGACGGGAGTCTGAAGCCGTAATCCACAAGAGATTTCTTCCTTGCCTGATCACCGTTATACATAGCACCGAGCTGTGGTATTGTCATATGCGACTCATCCACTATTATCAAAAACTCATCCGGGAAATAATCCATAAGAGTATAGGGCGGATCTCCGGGCTTACCTCCCGTAAGATGCCTCGAATAATTCTCTATTCCGGAACAGAATCCGGTCTCAAGCAGCATCTCGATGTCAAATCTTGTTCTCTCATTGATTCTCTGGGCTTCAATAAGCTTATCCTCGCTTTTAAAGAACTTCACCTGTTCGTTAAGTTCCTCTTCAATTGTTGATACGGCACGGACTAGCTTATCCTGCGGTATTACATAGTGAGAGGCCGGAAAAACCGCAAAATGATTAAGGGTGGCACTGACCTTCCCTGTCAGGGGATCAAATTCGGATATTCTGTCTATCTCGTCTCCGAAGAACTCTATTCTGACCGCAACATCACTCTCCCATGCCGGAAATACCTCAATCACATCTCCCATAACCCGGAACCGTCCGCGGGTAAAATCGATCTGGTTACGTTCATAGCTGATGTCAATAAGTTCTCTTACCACATCATCCCTATCCTTGGTCATGCCGGGGCGCAGCGATACTATCATGTTCTGATAATCCGAAGGTGATCCGATACCGTATATGCATGACACGGAAGCAACAACTATAACATCGTTTCTCTCTGAAAGAGATGCTGTTGCCGAGAGCCTGAGTTTATCTATTTCGTCATTTATAGCGGAGTCCTTCTCTATATATGTATCCGATGAAGGGATATATGCCTCGGGCTGGTAATAATCGTAGTAGGA
>DGUG01000014.1:0-5049 GCA_002394535.1 Lachnospiraceae bacterium UBA4316 | reverse complement strand
ACAAAATACTCCACCGCGTTCTCCGGAAAGAATTCCTTCATTTCGGAGTACAACTGTCCGGCCAGGGTTTTATTATGGCTGATGATAAGTGTGGGCTTGTTAAGTGCCGCAATTACATTTGCCATTGTGAAAGTCTTGCCTGAACCCGTAACCCCCAGCAGCGTTTCAAACTGGTTGCCGGCTCTGAATCCTTCAACAAGTTCTTTTATTGCCTTCGGCTGGTCGCCGGTTGGTTTATATTCCGAATGAAGCTTAAATTCCATATATTTGAACCTCTTAACCCTTGAGAGCCACGCCTTAATTATCTATTTAGGAAGTGTACCATTTTTCATATGATTTGTCCACAGAATTTCAAACATTTGTTCGAGTGTGCCTCTTTTATTTCATATACCTTTTTTCGATTTTATGGATTATAATGATTATATGCGCAAAAGAATCGGTGTACTACTTGCACAATTGGAGGAAAACACTCAAAAACGCTTTATGCAGGCGTTCACCAAAGAAGCATATGCCCATGATTATGACATATGTATCTTTTCCATGTTTCAGAAATATCAGGAAACGCAGCTGCGCAATATAGGCGATTCCAATATTTATTCCCTTATACAATACGACAGTTTCGACGGACTCGTTATAATGCTTGATACTATTCTTACTCCCGGTTTCGAGGACAGGCTTCTTACCCGTATCAAGAATTCTTTTGACGGTCCCGTTATCGTTGTTGATAAAAAAACAGACATGTTTGATTATGTCCTGATGGATCACTATTCTCCGATAGTGGAACTTACCAACCATCTCATTAATGTGCACGGATACAGGGACATCGCCTTCCTTGGCGGTAAAGAGGGTCATCCCCATTCCCTGCAGCGCCTTAACGGCTTCCTTGACAGCATGGCGGCTCACAACCTCCCTGTGAGGGATGACCGCATTTATCACGGTAATTTCTGGTTTGACAGTGGAAAAGCGTTTGCAGCAAGGCTTCTGGAGCACGCGGATGATCTGCCGGAGGCTGTCCTGTGTGCAAATGACTACATGGCCATAGGACTTGCAACCGAACTCACCGAAAAAGGATACCGCATACCCGACCACATTGCAGTTGTCGGATATGACTCCAACGAAGAAGGACGGACATCCCCCGTTCCTCTCACATCCGCGGATATCCCCGCAGCCAGCTGCGGTAAAATCTGTTTTGGCAGGCTTCACGAAATGATTACAGATGAGCATATCGAGCAGCCGGAAATGCGTGCGGAAATACTCATCGGCGGAAGCTGCGGATGCAAGAAATTCGCACCTGCCTATACAAAGATCAACCGTGACAATTGGAAAACCGATCACTCCGAACGGAGCTACTATTCCGATTTTAATCATATTACCGAAGATATGCTCTGTCAGACAAACTACAGGAAGTTTTACGAAACGCTTGCCAAATACTCCTATCAGATAAGACCTTTCAATAACTTCTGGATCTGCCTTAACAGATCTTTCCTCGATCCTATCTCCTTTATCGGTGACAACGCACGAAGATACGGATACGACAAAATAATGAATATGGTGATCAAATGCGGCACATCGCTTCCCGAAGATGATTCCGAGACCGTCGACCTTAACAGAACGTTTGAGACAAGGTATATGATCCCTGCCCTTTTCGAAGACCGGCCCGATCCCACAACCTTTATTTTTGTTCCCATGTTCTTCGAAGACCGGTGTTTCGGATATGCCGTATTAAACCGTGATTCCAAATCCGACATATATAACGAAACATTCCGGGTATGGATGAGGGATGTCAATCAGGGCATAGAGGCTTTCTACCGCCAGAAGGCTCTTCTTCAAATGATAGAGGAAGTAAGGAGCGAGCAGGTTCGTGACAAGCAGACCGGATTATACAATTACGACGGATTTCACAAGAAACTTTCCGACCTGGCATCTCACAATATAGGAACAGGCGAATCCCTGGGTATAATAGCCTTCGACATAGAGGATCTTCGCGGTATCAACGAAGATTTATCCCACAACGCCGGAGATTCCGCAATATCCGCTGTTTCACTGTTTATCTCCCAGGCAACTCTTGAAGATGAATATTGCGGCAGGCTCGGAAACGATGAATTCCTTATCGGATTTGTAAATGAAGACTGCAGAAGACGGTATGACGAAATAATAGCCGGTATTCCCAAAGAGGGGATACCTTTCTACGACCAGGACAGAAAGCAGCACCGGGCTTTTGTATATCATGAGATCTGCACATGTGAGCTGAACAGCGTGCCGGATCTTGATTTTATGATCAATCGTGCCGTCAATGTCAAAAATCACTCAAAAAAAGCCTCTCAGCAGCCATCCGGAATACGCAACGATCTGTCATTTGAAATGCTTGCAAAGTGTGAAGCTGTCTCGAATGTGCTTGATGATGCGGATATCACATACTATTTCCAGCCCATTGTAAGTGCATCCAACGGAACCATATTTGGCTATGAAGCTCTGATGCGACATGAAGGCACAGTGCAACTGTCCCCTTTTGATATAATCGAAGGTGCACAAACCCTCAACCGTATGTATGATGTCCAGAAGATAACCTTCAACTGTGTTCTGGATCAGGTTGATGAAAAAATAAATTGCTTTGAAGGAAAGAAGATATTTATAAACAGCCTTCCCGCATACAGGCTTCGCGGCAGTGACCGTACACAGATAGTTGAAAAGCTCGAAAATCATCGGGGGCAGATTGTGGTGGAGTATACCGAAAGCTCTGAATTCACTGATGAAGAGTTAAGACATCAGCAGGATGACAATACACTTCTCGAGATAGAAGTTGCTCTTGATGATTACGGAAGCGGATACTCAAATGTCAATAATCTGTTGCGTTACAAACCAAGATATGTCAAGATCGACCGAATGCTTATATCCGGGATCCAGTCAAGTGCACAAAAACAGCACTTTGTAAAGAGTATTATTTCCTACTCAAAGGAAAATAACATACTGTCACTTGCCGAAGGCGTTGAAACGGAAGAAGAACTAAACTGTGTAATTTCACTTGGTGTAGACCTGATCCAGGGATACTTTACAGGATATCCGGCAAAAGAGCCCGTTGCCGCAATAGATGAGCACGTGGCTGACCGGATAAGGATAATCAATCTCAATTCCGATAATCTCTTTCACAGACTGTGATCTAGCCCATTATTCTTATATCGGTAAGTGCGCACTGATCACCTGTCAGGGCGAAATATACCTGAGTATCCGAGTCTTTGATCGACAGCGTCTCATGAATGCTGATTCCCAGATTCGCGGTAACCATTGTAATCCTGTTACCCTTTTTTGAAATGGCAACTTCGCACTCCATTCCTTCCCTGTTTGATCTCTTCCAGTGATCCCAGCCCTGAAAATCCTCTTTCTTCATTACAAAACGGCTGTCTGCGTAATCATTTGGTCCGTTATTCTCACCGTTCAGTTTTATGAGTTCAAGCTCCTTATAATTGGCACCGTTAACCATTCCGTCATCCGACGTGTAAAACAGGATGTAAGGACAATGCCACACTAAACTGGATGTGGGAAGACTCATTGTATGGAATCGTATATTACAGTTGCTCTTTACGGGTATACCCTCTGTGGTTGCAGACCGGTTTCTGTCAATCTGAATATTCGGGATATCACTCTCTATGCGATCAATGTAACTGATTCTTTCGGCTATTCTCTCAATATCCCCCTCTGAAACCCTGTCACCTGTTTTTTCGACCGTAATGTTCTTCATCTTACAGTATTCACCTGTCAGGCCGATATATGACGATTTTGTGCTGTCCTGCAACGCTACCGTAGCATCAAATGACATTGCGGGGCCGGTCAAGCTGAGCTTCAAATGATCCTCATATCTCCCGGCTGTAATCTCATAATATGTTCTGACATTATCATCTTCCGAATAAGCGGCATCCCGTTTGATCTCGTTTTCAACGATCATATTTCTGGCCCCTGTCGAAATAACATGCCCGTCAAACCAGAGCTCCCCGTACTCAATATACTGATATGCCTCAATTGCTCTGGCATTGTCATGAACTCTGGCATCAAAGGAATCGTACAGGATAATTGACGGGAAACCGCTTCCGTACGGAGCATTATCAGCAGCTCTGCTGTTAAAGGTGATCTTTACAACATCTTCGCTCACGTTAATTGCCTTTGCAATATTACTCCTGTATTTGCCACACTCCATTTCAGGATCCGGTAACTCATCCGCACTGTCTGCTTCGTTGTTTTTTTCGTTAGCCTCGGCGTCCATCATTTCAATCATGATCCTTGCATACTCCGGATCATACTTTGCTCCTGCTTCCTTGATAAACTCTTCCCTTACTATAGCGTCAGGCAGGGCATCTCGATACTTCTTTTTGTTTGTAAGCTGATCGTAGGCATCGGCAACGGCAACGATCCTTGCAACTTCCGGAATATCCGTCCCGCTTAGTCCCTCCGGATAGCCGGTGCCGTCATATTTTTCACAACTGTACATGGCCGCCTGTTTAAGGTATGGGTGACCGGTAACCTGCGAGAGTATCTTGTTCCCCACTTCGGGTTTGCGTCGGATCTCCTCGTTTTCCTCCTCACCGGGTTTTCCGATCTTCTCTATTTCAGAATCGGATATGCCCACAAGTCCCACATTATGCAGAAGTGCAGAATAATAAATCTCATTGCACGCATCCTCATCCTTGCCTGCTGCTTTTGCCATCATCTTTGCACGCCTGGCCACCCTGACCGAATGACCTTCACCAAATCCGTCCTTTTTTTCCACCGCGGATATCATTGCCGATACTGTCTCGTCAAACAGACGCATAATACTGTCCTGTTCATCTCTTAAGCTGGACAGTTCCTTCTCATGCGTGTGTCTTACCGTCTCGTTAATATCAAGAAAGGCAAATATATATGTGGACAGCGAGACAAGAACGATCATCATGTTGGTAAGACTGATCCCGTACGCAAATATCTGTATTATGGATGCAACCATGGGAACTATCAGGTACAGCAGCAAAGATATGTATATAATTCTGCTGAACTTCTTTCGGAACTGGATTGCAACAGACA
>DGUG01000114.1:16931-17461 GCA_002394535.1 Lachnospiraceae bacterium UBA4316 | reverse complement strand
AGATATGCTACACAGGCTAAAAAAGCGTGAAAACAAATCTCGAAAGGTTTTCGATAAGTGCTATGTTAATAACGATTACATATTTAAGCACGCGAACGGTTCTCTTTACTATCCCGATTATCCAACAAAAGCTCTAAAAAAGATTGTTGAGCGAAACCCAGAGCTTCCCAAAGGACTGACTTTTCGAAAGTTAAGAACTTCATGTGTATCAATGCTGGTCCATGAGGGCCGTGATGTTAAAAGCATTCAGAAATGGGTTGGACACAGTAATATTAACACAACACTTCAGTATTACACCAAAGCAAGAGACAGCATGGTTAAAAAAGATGTTTCTGAAGATATGAGTGGGATTCTCAATATTAAGAAATATAAAGATGAAACTTGAAAATTAAATAAAGGTTCAGCGGTTTTGTTCGATGGAATTATAAACGGAATAAAACGAAATTGTTAGACAATTGTTAGACAAGGGATAAAAAATTGGGGATTCCGGTTTTCCAGAATCCCCGTAAATACTGAATCGGAGTGACAAG
>DGUG01000114.1:0-16890 GCA_002394535.1 Lachnospiraceae bacterium UBA4316 | reverse complement strand
TCGGAGTGACAAGATTCGAACTTGCGGCCTCTACCTCCCTAAGATAGCGCTCTAGCCAAACTGAGCCACACCCCGATATATGCTGCAAGGAGGCACCTTCCTCCCGTCAGCAAATGATATTCTATCGAAAACCCCCATTATTGTCAAGCAATTTTCACGAAATACCCACGATTTTTTGTGCTATTAGACAGTATTCATTTTAATAATAACGTGTGATATAATATTCACATGGGTATTAATTCTTACGGACTGTTCAGTGGTGGCAGCGCCGGCAGTCCCTACAACGACAGGAATTATGAACTGCAGAGGCAGCTTCAGGCCAGACAGCATCAGCTGGATGACCTTGATAAGATGCCTTCTTTGAGTCCGTCCCAGCAGGCTAAGCGCCAGCAACTTCTGCATGCCGTTGACCATTTGTCAGGCAAGCTTAATCCGAAGCCTGAAGTTACTAATACTCCGGCTGACGATACAACCGCATCCTTAAAGCTTAACAGCATCGGACGCCGCGATACCGAAGACGGTATCATGATACCCAAATCCAAAATGGATGCTGCCACGGCATACTCCAAGATGACACCGGCATCAGGCAGAGGTCGTGTCGGATATGCCGATAACGAATATACCAACTCAGGTTCTGTTACATATAAAAATCCGGGGCGTTATGACGGTAATGCCACAACACCCCAGGATACTTATCTCAAAGGTTTCTTTGTCGATATTAAACTTTAATCAGCCTTCTATAAACAATACACCGAGTGTTCCCGGTCCGCAGTGTGAACTGATGACACCGCCTGCTCTCGTCTCAAGAATCTCGTCGAAATAACCGAGGCTCTCCAGATATGCCCTTACTTCTTCCACCATCTCACGGTCAGAACTTGTATGTGTGATAAACACACGCTGTCTTCTGGCGCCCAGCAATTCGTCATGCATATCCTTCACGTAATCCATAACAACTGCGCGAAGCTGGCCGCGGTACTTTTTGGCCACATCCATCTTACCATCCCTTACAACGATCTTCGGGTGAATCTTGAGAATCCCTCCGGTAAGTGCGACAACACTTGAGCATCTACCGCCTCTGGCAAGGTATGTAAGTGTATCTATAACAAAACTTGCTCTTACCTTAGGCCTTAATCTCTCGATCTCTTTTACGATCTCTGATGATGAGTACCCTTCATTTGCCATAACAGCCGCCTCAACAACCAGTAGTCCTATCCCCGTTGACAGATTCATGGAATCGATAACATGCATCCTGTCCGTTGCGCCAAGATCTTCGGCAACCATGCGAAACACATTTTCGGTCGTAGACATTGAAGACGATATGGTAAATATGATTACCTCACCACCGGCATCAAGCATGGGTCTCACAAAATCCGAAGCATCCTCATAGGAAACAGCAGAAGTTTTCGGCGTTGACTTATTCCTGTCGGCCCACTCGAATATCTCTTCCTGACTGATTTCTACTCGATCACGGTACTCCCTGTCTCCCAAAACTATATGAAGCGGGATGATGGTAATACCGTAACGGCTTACGAGTTCATCGGAGAGATCGCATGTGCTGTCCGAACAAATCCTGATCATAGTCAGTAGTCCCTGTTATGCGATTTTTGACTTCGCAAGTTCAGCAAGTGTTGCAAATCCGTCAGCATCGTTAACTGCCATCTCAGCAAGCATCTTGCGGTTGATGTCAACATTTGCAAGCTTGAGTCCGTACATAAGCTTGCTGTATGAGATTCCGTTCATTCTTGCTGCTGCGTTGATACGTGCGATCCACAGCTGTCTGAACTGACGCTTTCTCTCTTTTCTTCCGGCAAATGCTGTGTTAAGAGCACGCATTACCGACTGCTTAGCAACACGATACTGGTTGGAACGCGCTCCTCTGTATCCCTTTGCAAGTTTTAATACTCTGTTATGTTTTTTCTTGGCGTTCAATCCGCCCTTAATTCTAGCCATCTTTACCCCTCCTTACTGCAAATACGGTGTAATCTTCTTCATATTCTTAACATTTGTTTCATCCGTTATAACCGCATGTCTTAAGTTTCTCTTATTCTTGGTGGTCTTCTTGGTCAGAATATGACGTCTGTACGCTTTGTTTCTCTTTAACTTTCCCGTACCCGTAACTTTGAAACGCTTTGCAGCGGATCTGTTTGTCTTAATCTTTGGCATTGCTTCATCCTCCTAATTCTTAGATCTATTTTAACTGCATCTGCTCTAACGCTTTTCAGTTAAAAACATTGTAAGTGACCTGCCCTCAACCTTCGGAGCCTTCTCAACTACCGCAACATCCGCAAGAGCCTCTGCAAAATCATCGAGGATATACTTGCTGTTGTTCATATGAGCCATTTCACGGCCGCGAAAACGCAGAGTAACCTTTACTCTGTCGCCCTTTTGCAGGAACTTCTTCGCCGCGGCTATCTTGGTGTTCAGATCGTTGGTGTCGATGTTCGGTGACATGCGGATCTCTTTGATCTCTATGACTTTCTGCTTCTTCCTTGCTTCCTTTTCCTTACGCGCCTGCTCATAACGGAACTTTCCGTAATCTATGATCCGGCACACCGGAGGCGCTGCATTCGGCGCGATCTTCACAAGATCAACACCCGCCTCTTCGGCAAGTTTCATCGCTTCTTCCACGCTCATGATTCCGAGCTGTTCATTATTTTCGCCAATTACACGAACTTCCTTATCACGGATCTGTTCGTTGATCATTAAATCTGCTATTGTCTTACCCTCCTTACAGCAATCAGGCAAAATAAAAAATCTGCTCACACAATGCAAGCAGACATAAACTCCCGGTAAAAATCATTTCTCCGGTATTAACGCTCGCTAAACCTTCATCCGCCTTCGGCGAAAATCATATGTCGCGAGGTGAGATTTCTCTGCTTTCCTGTGTGTAACATAAGTTACCTTTGAAAATCTATCATACAATTACATATTTGTCAACAATATAAATATGAGTTTTCTTAACAAATAACGGAATCGCGAGACCAGTTAACCAGAAACGAGACAGCGATTCCGATCAGGGCTGCCACCGGAAATACGATCCATGCAATTTTCTGGTTGCTACCGTAATAACGAAGGATATACCACAGACATATGGAAAGAGGGACAGTTATCGATGATATGAACAAAATTGCCTTGTTCGGTTTAATATCATAATAAAGATCATGTGTCTCGTTAAGGAGTGCCCGGTAACAGGCTATCCTGTCAATGCATGGGTATGCAATAATCGTTACAAGCGCAAGTATTATGGAGCATATTATCCTGCCGTATATTCCGGCAAGAGCTGCATCCTTCATTACGATTAATAGGATTATGTAAACCAGTCCGCTTGCTGTCATGATAACAAGACTGTATGTGATCTTGTTGATAAGAACAGGTCTTGCTGTTTGATATGCAAGCCTAATCACCTCTTCCCCATCGCGAAGAGATATCCTGTCCGGTCTTGTTATGTAAACTTTATTCGACCGTATCACACCAAGCACATTTATGACACACAGGAAAACCGATACGGCAACAGCAACCGCAATGGTAATGATTTTTCCCGTATCTGCACTTTGTGAGTAGAACAGTCCGCTTACTGACAGCGCATACATGGCAAAAAATACGGCAAGCGCAAAGAGCTGTACCGCAATCGCGGTCGCCGTCATCTGCGCCTGTCCGTTACGAGCCTTCATATAATTGACTATTCTCTCATCGTTCAAATCTTGTCTTCTCCGCGACCCTCTTCGATTCTTTTAACATAGGTTTCGGGATCGGCCTTCATATCGATCAGCATCCGGAATGCATTAAGCACCATGCGCTCCTTGTTGCACTCACGGGGATTCTTGCCGATCTCCCTTATCAGGTTATACTTATCCATCTGAAATACGTACAGATCCGTAAGGCTGTATCCGCTTACCTTTACCAAGTCCTTAAGGCTGTGGTTGCCTATGTAGTATTCAAGCTCATCATAAACCTGTGTATCGGTTACAATATCGCCCCAGAGCGCGTCTGCCCACTCACGGTCATAGCCGCAATAATCGCACAGTTCATAGAAGCGCTCACACACCTTGATCTTTGAAGTTGCGATGATAATATTCTGATTCATTTTCAACCGGCTTATTTTTCCGCCTGCTCACTTACTTCCTCTTTGCGCATTATACGCTCATCAATCTCTACCCGCAGGTCCTTAATAAATGCATCCAGATCCTTTGAGCCTTCGTCTCCGAGGTAACGGCTCCTTACCGCAATATTGCCGGCCTCTTCTTCCTTCTGTCCGAGAATAAGCATATAAGGTACTCTCTGCAGTCTTGCTTCTCTGATCTTGTATCCGATCTTTTCTGATCTGGTGTCGATCTCGGCACGGATGCCCGCACTCTTCAACTTCTCAAGAACCTTTCCCGAGTAATCGAAATACTTATCCGAAATAGGCAGTACCTTAACCTGTATAGGCGACAGCCATGTAGGGAACTTACCCGCGCAGTTTTCGGTAAGGACACCGATAAATCTTTCTACCGAACCGAATACAACTCTGTGAATCATGACAGGCATATGCTCGGCACCGTCTGATCCCGTATATTTAAGGTCGAAATTCTGGGGCAGCTGGAAGTCAAGCTGAATGGTTCCGCACTGCCACTCTCTTCCGAGGCAGTCTTCAACGTGGAAGTCGATCTTCGGTCCGTAGAAGGCTCCGTCACCCTCGTTGATCTCATAGGGAAGTCCCATTTTCTCAAGAGCTGACTTCAGACCGTTAGTTGCCTTCTCCCAGTCTTCAAGCGAACCCATATGATCTTCGGGCATAGTCGAAAGTTCGATGGTATATTTGAACTCAAGCTTTTCATATACTTCATTTATCAGTTTAACAATGTGCTCAACTTCTTCACCGATCTGGTCCATCGCAATGAACTCGTGTGCATCATCCTGATGGAATGCCCTGACTCTCATAAGACCATGCAGGGCGCCCGATTTTTCATGTCTGTGAACAAGTCCCACCTCAGCATATCTGATAGGAAGCTCACGATATGATCTCGGCTGATTCTTATAGACGAGAATCGAACCCGGACAGTTCATGGGCTTGATGCAGAACATCTCATCATCGATCATGGATGTGTACATATTTTCACTGTAATGATCCCAGTGTCCGGAAGTGATCCACAGCGACTGGTTCAGCATTACAGGTGTCTCTATTTCCTGATAACCGTTGCGGTAATGAACCTCTCTCCAGTACTTCATAAGTTCATTACGAAGTATCATGCCGTTGGGCAAAAAGAAAGGAAATCCCGGACCCTCGTCAGCCATCATAAAGAGTCCCATCTCTTTGCCGATCTTTCTGTGGTCACGCTTCTTGGCCTCTTCAAGTTTTGTAAGATAATCTTCAAGATCCGATGCCTTCGTGTAGGACGTACCGTAGATTCTTGTCAGCATCTTGTTCTTCTCGTTGCCTCTCCAGTATGCACCGGCAACTTTCATAAGCTTGACAGCCTTGACATTTTTCGTGGACATAAGGTGCGGCCCTGCACACAGGTCCGTAAAATCACCCTGCTTGTAGAAGCTGATAACGGCATCTTCCGGAAGATCCTGAATCAGTTCTACCTTATAGGGTTCCTTAGCGTCTTCCATCATCTTGATGGCATCGGCTCTCGGAAGTTCGAACCTCTCAAGCTTCAGATCCTCTTTGGCGATCTTCTTCATCTCGGCTTCTATAGCAGGAAAATCCTCTTCAGTGATGGGACGATCGCTGTCTATATCGTAATAGAATCCGTCATCAATGGAAGGGCCTATGGCAAGCTTTACATCAGGCCACAGTCTCTTTATTGCCTGCGCCATAATGTGTGATGTAGTATGACGGAACGCATCCCTTCCACCTTTATCATCAAAGGTGAGAATGCTTAATGTGCAATCCTTATCGACAACGTGTCTTAAATCTACTCTTTCTCCGTCAATTTCACCGGCACATGCTACTCTTGCAAGTCCTTCGGAAATATCCTTCGCAATATCTATAACGGACATCGACGAAGCGTATTCTTTCGAAGAACCGTCTTTTAATGTAATCTTCATAATATATCTCTCCTATCTGCCTGAAACAAGGATGTGGGTTCCCCCTATCTGCCTGCACCACAACATTTCTTATACTTCTTGCCGCTGCCGCAAGGGCAGGGATCGTTTCTGCCGATCTTCGGTCCTTCGTGGCGCACTGTCTGACTTCTCTTCTGCTCTTTGTACAGCTCCTTCTGTTTCTCCTCGTCGAAAATGTCGTTCCACTCGGTAAGGCCGTAGAGCCAGTCTGCTCCGGCAGCAACCATGTTCTTGTACAGAAGTTCTTTGTCAAATCCGAGACTGACTTTTGTCTTCTCGGTCATTTTTTCTATATCGTTCGGCTTAACAAGACTGTCATTGATACCGTCTAAAAAGCCTGTCATAGTCATGATGTCGGTCTCATATTTTTCGGCAAGTTCCTCAACAGTTCCGGTAACAACCGTGTCGGGATCTGCTAAGAGTTTCTGATAAATACCTTTTTCAACCTCAAAATAATCAGCCCACAGTTTCTGAAGCTTGTTCTTGTCCTCTGTCTCGTTGTAGGCCATTTTACGCCATTTTTCAAGTAATGCCATTATGTTGTCCGCCTTTCCTATTTTATCCGATGATCATATATGATCGTGAAAACCTGAATAAAAATACTAACCTTCAAACGTATATCGGGACATATTATATCATAGTAACGTTACACGTTCAATTACAGCCATCCTATGATTTTCCACCGTTAGTACTGGCTGATCTTGTCATCGGCATCATCCGTTGACTTGTCAATATCGTTTATTATTACATCATAGGATACATCATCGTTAACGTGCACCGTAACCCTTTCCCCTATCTTGTGTCCCATAAGAGCCTTCCCCATGGGGGACTCTATGCTTATATATCCGATAAGGGAATTGCTTCTGATCGTGGTCACGATCTTGTACTGCTCTATCTCTCCGTCATCAACAATTTCGACGGTAACAGTATTGTTGATCCCCACTTCGTCATCAGCCGACGAATCCTCGATGATATTGGCAGTCCTGACCATCCTGTCCAGATACCTGATCCTGGACTCATTCATGTTCTTCTCACGCTTTGCGGCGTAATACTCAAAATTCTCGGACAAATCTCCGTGAGCTCTCGCAATCTTGACATCCTCTATCAGCTTCGGACGTAACGTCAGCTTTCTGTATTCGATCTCGGCTTCCATCTTGTCGATATCCGACTGTGTTAAGTTATCTCTCATAATTATATCTTCCTCTTTACATTTACAATCCCTTTTCAATCATTAATTGAAAATCACACTGCTTCACGAATTGTCCCACTCTTCCATAACGGTAAGCAGTTCTTCTTCTTTTGCATCAATCTCATTCTGTATCTCGGTCAGTTTGGAATACATACTTGCGTACTCAGGTTTACACAGCTCTTCTTTCAATTCCTCTATCTCTTTTTCAATGGACTCTATCTTATCTTCAAGCTTTTTCTTCTGACGCTTCCTGCGGTCTGCCTCTTTACCGGCCAAACGCTCTGCCTGTGACGTCGTGATACCCATTGATGGTTCTGTTGTTGTCGCGGGGCCTGTCCGACAGGGCGCCGGTCGCTCAGACAGTCCTCGCCGCTCGTCAAAATCACTCGCGTCTGCGGAACTCGCTTTGCGGCATCCCTGCGGCCACCCGCGGCTCAGAGAATCCGACGAAATCGGTGATGATCGTGAAGCATAATCTTCATACCCAAAGGGATACAGCGTCACTCCATCCACTCTCATATCGAGGATCTGCGTCGCAACTTTTTTTACAAAGTATCTGTCATGGGATACAAATATAACTGTTCCCGGGAAGGATGCAAGCATCGCCTCAAGCGTTTCCTTGCCGATCATATCCATATGGTTTGTCGGCTCATCAAGTATGAGCACATTCGGTTTCGTATGGAATATCTTTGCAAGACACAGGCGCACACGCTCGCCTCCCGAGAGAGCCGATACTTCCTTGTACACTTCATCCTGCGTGAATAAAAAAGCACCGAGCTGGTTTCTTACCTGGGTCTCTGTAAGATCCGGATATGTGTCATGATAATCGTCAATGACCGTTTTGTCTGAAGTGTACTGCGCCATCCTCTGGTCAAAATAACCTGTCTGAACATTAACCCCGAATCTAAAATCACCCGACAGAGGTTTGATATCCCCCACAAGAGTTTTTAGGAGGGTTGATTTTCCGATACCGTTGTCGCCCACAATGCCAAGTCTCTCACCCCGTTTTATATCAAGATTAATTGTGGCAAGAGGACGATCGTAACCGATCACAAGGTCTTTTGCAAACAGCAGATCCTTGCCTGTCTCAAGTTTCGGAGTAAACTCCGCCTGAAAGCTTTTTGTATCGTAATCCGCAGGGCGCGCAACCAGCTCCATATGCTCTATCTGCTTAAGCTTCGAGCGTGTCATCGCAACCTTAGACGGTTTGTTCTTAAATCGCTCCACAAGCTCGGTCAGACGCTTTATCTCTTTTTGCTGCGCGATATGATCTTTTAACTGCTTCTCGTACCGCTCTTTTTTCTGCCTTACATAATCGCTGTAGTTCCCGCTAAACCGTGTGACCTGCCCGTAAGTTATCTCATAGACAACATTTGCGATCCGGTCAATAAACATACGGTCATGGCTTACGATTACAAGTGCACGGTTGTAGTTCTGAAGATACCCTTCAAGCCATTCTATTGTTCTCATATCAAGATGGTTCGTAGGCTCATCAAGAAGAAGGATGTCGGGCTTTGATAAGAGAAGTTTAATAAATGCCAGCTTGGTCAGCTGTCCTCCCGAAAATTCCGCCAGCTTTTTTTCTTTGTCGGAGAGTGTAAATCCGAAGGAAGTAAGCATGGCGTCATACTCTTTTTCGTAATAATAGCCACCCCGGTCCTTGAAGTCATCCATAAGGGTAGTATACTCACGTGCCAGCCGCTCGGCCTCATCCCCTTCGGCATTATCCATAAGCGTCACAAGCTCGTCGATGCGCTCTTTTTCTTTTATGATATCGGCAAAGACCTTGCGTATTTCCGTATCAAGGGTAACAGACAGGTCATCGAATGTGATCTGGCGCAGATATCCTATAGTCGGGTTTGTGGAAGTTATTGATGAGTCCTCACCGTCAACCTTGGTAAGTTCAACCTCACCTGTAATGACTTTAAGAAGTGTTGTTTTGCCCGCACCGTTTCTTCCGACGACGGCAATCTTTTCGTTCCTGTTTCTTACTTCAAAATCAACGTGTTCAAGTATGGTATCGGCCGCGAACATTACGCGGCCGCCTTTAATCTGATATAGCATTGCCTCAATCCCTGCCGATAAGTGACCCCAGCATCTTGAAGCCGTATTTCACATAATTTCCAAACACGGAAGGATGCTTTACGCACTCTCCCATTTTCTTCAGTATATAACCCGGACGCAGATAGAATCCGAGAATTATCTTCTTGCGGAGTTTTTCCACTTCTTCCTGTGACAGGTACTTCGTACCTTTAAGCGCAGAATGGAAAAAATCGCTCCCAAGAGGTGAATCGGCAATTAAGTCCATTTCCTTGGCCGCCTTGTACAGTTCTGTTCCGTAGAACGGAAGCGCCATCTTCACTTCGATAAAATCGGGCTTCTGTTTCATGATCATTTTCTTTGTTTCAAGGATATGTTCTTTCGTCTCCCATGGAAATCCGATAACATAGAATCCCCAGAAGGGAAGGCCCACCTCATGACACCACTTTGCGGCACGAAGGTTCATCTCAACGGTCGTACCTTTCTTGAGAGTCTTCAGCATTTCATCCGAGCCTGACTCAAATCCGAAGGCTACCATAAAGCACCCGGCCTCCTTCATAAGTTCAAGCGTTTCCTTCGAAAGCGGGTTAACTCTTGAATTTGCGGTAAATGCAATCTTTCCGTGTAGCGGAGAATTGATTATAAGAGTACACATCTCCTTAACCCATGCGGGATTAATGGTAAAGGTATCAGCCTTAAAGAAGAAATTTCTGATACCGTGAACATTGTAGCACTCCGTCAGTTCATCCATTACATTCTGCGGACTTCTGAATCTCACACATTTGCCTGATATTACCGGAGTCAGGCAGAACACACACGCTGAAGGGCATCCTCTGGATGTCTGGATCGTAGCCATTGGCTCGTCCGTATCCGGGCGCACATACAGTTTATTGTTCATTAACTGACGGGCCGGGAAAGGTCTTGAATCAAGGTCTTCTCCCCAGCAGTGGAACTTGGTCTGATGGAACGATCCGTCAGGATTTTTATACAGGATCGAGAGTATATCATCCGGATTACCTTCGCCGCGAAGAGCATAATCCGCAATCTCCCCTATAGCAAAATCAACCTCTCCGCCGATCATATAATCTATGCAGGAAAGATCAAGCATATCAAGCAGTTCCTGCTCGGGATCATAAAAGAGCGCACCCTTTATTACAATGACCGGATCATACTTTTTCTTCAGATCCGCAAGGAGCTTTAAATCATCAAAAATCGTTGTATTGGTTATGCTCATCATGATAAGATCCGGAGCATATTTTTCCATATCACTCTCAAGATCTTCCATGGCAGCCCCTTCGGTCTGATAATCGCGAAGCTTTACTTCATAACCTTTCTGCAAGAGGATAGCCGCACCGTATCCCAGGTCGTTGCACGCGCGCATAGCCTCAGCCGAAGCGTCCTTAATATTTTGCTGACATCTGTCCTCACCTCGCTGAAACAGCATTCCCGGCGGATAGAACAGAAGTACTTTATTCTTATCACTCATTTTTTTCATTCCCTGTTTTATACTTTGTCAAACACTTTCTCAAAAGCACAAGTGCTTTTTCGGCCGCACCTTCTCTTATCTGCCGGCGGTCTCCTTCGAAGATATACTTTTTCACCTTAATTTTTCCGCAGACGTTACACCCGATATACACAAGTCCCACCGGCTTTTCCTCAGTGCCTCCGGCCGGTCCGGCTATACCGGTAGTTACAAGTCCCACATCGGCTTTGGTCGCATCCAGGAGTCCTTTTGCCATTTCCTTTGCACACTGTTTGCTTACAGCCCCGTACTTTTTAAGGGTTGATTTTCTGACTCCCAGGTATTTTCTCTTTGCATCGTTTGAGTATGTTATAAAGCCCTCGCCGATGACATCGCTTGCTCCGGGCACATTGATGATACGTCCCGCAAGCAGTCCTCCCGTGCAGGATTCTGCGGTAGAGACCGTTAGGTGCTTCGCCGCAAGGATATCAACCACCACATCCTCTATCGGATATTCATCACGGTATGTTACATCACCCATGTATCGTCTCCTACAGTTTCTTGAATACGTTTATGTTTTTGATAATATAATCCACCATCGAGATCAGCGTAAGCGCAAGTGCAATCCACATAAGTGTCTGTGTCAGAACATCGAACACCGGAAGGTTGCCGATCATAAAGCCTACCATGATCATCTGGAAAACAGTTTTAAACTTTCCCCACTTGCTCGCTGCGATAACCACACCGTCGTCGGCGGCAACAAGCCTTATTCCGCTTATAACAAATTCCCTTGCTATTATCACAATGACAACCCACGCGGGTATACGCTCAAGCTCTACCAGGCATATAAGCGCCGAGCATACGAGAAGCTTATCCGCAAGGGGGTCCATAAACTTTCCGAAGTTTGTTATCAGCTGGTATTTTCTTGCAATCTTACCGTCCAGAAGGTCGGTAAGTGCAGCGATTATAAACACCGCAAGCGCAGTCCATTTACACCATCCCGCGCAGGGAGCCCCGTTTACCGGGATCAGCATAAGTACCACGAAAAACGGCACCGCTATCGCTCTCATTACTGTAAGTTTATTGGGCAGATTCATCTGTAAGCACCCCTTCTAAATCATATTCTCTGGCATCTTTTATCTCTACCGTTACCATATCTCCGGTAACCAGTTCCCTGTCCGAATATACGAACACAAGTCCGTCGATATCCGGTGCATCCTTGTAGCTTCTTGCAACATAAACGTCATCATCGGGAAGATATCCGTCGACAATAACACGCAGCTTTCTTCCGGTCATTTGCTCCGCAGCTTCATAGGCGATCGCCTGCTGCAGCTCATACAGCTCATCCCTCCGGCTCTTTGCAACATCCTCATCAACCTTCGGCTCAAAATCATATGCCGCCGTTCCTTCCTCCGCTGAGTATGTGAACACCCCGAGCCTGTCAAATTCCATCTCGTTTACAAATCTGTATGTCTCTTCGAAATCCTCCTGAGTCTCCCCGGGAAATCCGGAAATAAGAGTTGTCCTGATACAGATATCATCCATCCTGCTGCGAAGTTTCTCTATTACGCCTCTTATCTGTTTCTGGTCGGTTCGCCTTCCCATTCTTCTAAGGACAGAATCGGAACCGCTCTGGATCGGGATATCGATGTAATGACATATTTTCGGATTAGTTGACATAACATTAATCAGCTCATCCGTAACCTCTTCAGGATATGCGTATAATATTCTAATCCACTCTATACCGTCGATTTCTGATAGTTTACATAAAAGTTCAGGTAATGATTTTCTCCCATACAGATCTGTACCGTATATCGTCGTCTCCTGGGCAACCAGGATAAGCTCTTTTACCCCCTGCCCGGCAAGGTACTGTGCCTGACTGATAAGTTCTTCCATGGGGACGGATCTGTAATGTCCCCTTATCTTCGGAATGATGCAGTACGTGCAGTTCTTGTCACACCCTTCCGCGATCTTCAAGTATTCGTAATGCCCGGGAGTGGTGATTATTCTCCTGCCGTCAATTGCGCTTTTACGATCCCTCTTAACCGGCCGCGCGGCAAGCACATTTTCTATTACCTCTGCAATCTGCTCCCATCCGGTTGTGCCGATTACGGCATCGACTTCGGGAATCTCTTTTTGTATCTCATCCCTGTACCGCTGCGCAAGACACCCGCATACAATAAGAGCCTTAAGTTTATTATCCTTAAGGCGTGCCATTTCCAAAACGGTATCTATGCTCTCCTGCTTGGCGTCATGTATGAAGCAGCACGTGTTAACAACGATCACGTCCGCTTCATTTTCATCATCGGTTATTTCATAACCCGCATCAGCCATTATCGCGAGCATATGCTCACTGTCCACAAGGTTTTTGTCGCAGCCGAGCGAGATGTGAAGCAGTTTCATTAAATTTGTTCCTTATTCGTCAGCGAGAATCTTGATATCGCCCTTCTCAAGCTCTTCAATGGCAACCGAAAGAGGCTTCTTGCTGTCCGCATCCTTAACCATTGTAGGGCGTCCGTTAACAAGCTGGCGGGCTCTCTTGGATGTAGCCATAACGATGGAATAACGGCTGTTTACAACAGGATGCTCCCCCACCTCAACCTCACTGTTTGCAACTTTCATAAGATCACTGTAAGACGGATGTAACATTTTCATTCTCCTTTATCTGCAAAATATACTTAATAATTATTTACGCGAAAGGTATTCCTCGAATTCACGCTTCTTATCTTCTATGTAATCGCGGTTTCTGGACACTGCCATATGCTGGCAGGTAACTATTGAATTGAACAGTTCCACACTTTCTTCCAGAACATCGTTTATCATAAGATAATCGTATCTGTCAACGACCGTTATCTCAAATCCGGCTTTCTTCATCCGCTTGTCGATGACTTCATCAGTCTCTGTGCCGCGCCCCTTTAATCTGTTGTGTATCTCTTCAACACTGGGCGGCATAACAAAAATCAGAACCGCATCGGGATATTCGCGCTTGATGTTAAGGGCTCCTTCCGTCTCTATCTCAAGGATAACATTCATGCCCTTTGCAAGCTGTTCCTTAACATATGCTCTCGGAGTTCCGTAGTAGTTGCCCACATAGTTGGCATATTCGAGAAGCTCGCCCTTTGCGATCATCTCCTTGAACTCATCTTCTGTCTTGAAGAAATAGTGTACTCCGTCTTCCTCGCCTTCCCGCGGTTTGCGTGTGGTTGCGGAAACCGACAACGCATAATTATCGTACTTTTTCAGAAGCTCTTTAATTATGGTTCCTTTTCCCGAACCCGCAAAGCCGGATAAAATGATCAGAATACCTTTTTCGTTCATTAAAGACGGAGCCCTCCTGTCAGCATACTATTCTATGTTCTGAATCTGTTCGCGTACCTTTTCGATATCGGTCTTTAAGTTTATGGCTATATCGCTTGTTGCAAGATCATTTGCCTTGGACAGAATTGTGTTGGCTTCCCTGTTCATCTCCTGGGCGATAAAATCAAGCTTACGGCCTACCGACCCGCCCGTTTCGAGAATCTCTTTTGTAGTTCCTATATGACTGCGAAGCCTTACTATTTCTTCATCAACGCATATCTTGTCGGCATAAAGCGTAACTTCACCGAGTATCCTTGTCTCGTCTATCTTCGAATCCGCAAGAAGATCCGCCACCTTTTCACACAGGGATGCTTTGTATTCTTCGATGATCTGCGGCGCTCTCTTTTCAATATCGGCCACATACGTAAGCATTGTATCAAGCTTGTCGCACAGATCCCGCTTTAAGTTCTCGCCTTCCGTGATCCTCGCATCAACAAAATGCGTTGCAGCCTCCCTTATGACCTTATCAAGATCAGACCATATCTCATCTTCATCGACATCGGCATCTTCAAGCGAGAACACTTCCGGATATCTGGAAAGTGTTGATACTCTCACATCATTCTCGATTCCGAACTCTTCAGCCATCTCCTTAAGATATGAATAATATGCGCGCGCCATATCCCTGTTGTACTTAAGATTTAAGTTATTCTCGGTATAGTCTTCGTAAGTGATGAATACATCAACCTTACCGCGCTGTATGTAGTCCTTCAGAAGCGTTCTTATTGATGCCTCGAAAAAGCTGAGTTTCTTCGGCATCTTAATAGAGCAGTCGAGATATCTGTGGTTTACAGCCTTGATCTCAACCGTGATCCTGCGTTTTTCATCGCTGTATTCGGCACGGCCGAAGCCGGTCATACTCTTGATCATTATAAACCTCGTAATTATCAAAACCCGTCAGGATCGACCTGACCCGGTTAATTATATGCCATAATGCGCATAATAGCGCTCCATATATTATAGTGAAAGCAATTATTTCCGTCAAGTCCGGTAATGTGGTAGAATATGCAGATAGGAGGGACCCATGAAATGGGGATTATCGCATGGCACTTGACGGAATCACAATCAGAGCACTGACAAACGAATTGCAGACAAGCCTTGTGGGCGGACGTATATCGAAGATCATACAGCCCGAAGCCGATGAGCTTATGCTTACGATAAAAACACATGAGAGAAACGAACGGCTCCTTATATCAGCCGGCGCTTCTCTTCCTTTCGTGTACTTAACCGATGAGAACAAGCAGGCACCGATGCAGGCACCGAACTTCTGCATGCTTCTTCGCAAGCACATATCCGGAGGACACATTACAGCAATCACCCAGCCGGGATTAGAGAGAATAATTGAGATCGAGATTGAGCACCTCGACGAGATGGGCGATGTAAAGAGTAAGATCCTTACCATCGAGCTTATGGGCAAACACTCCAATATCATATTCAGACATCCGGATGGAGTGATAATCGACAGCATCAAGCATGTAAGCGCCGCAGTATCTTCCATAAGAGAAGTCCTGCCGGGAAGAAGCTATTTCATCCCGAAGACCGAGGGGAAATTCGACATTTCAGGAGACATATTTCCAATCGATAATCACTGTACTGATCCGAGCGACTCAGCCCGTTCCAACCCGGGTGCCGAAGAATATACATCAAACTTATGTAAACCTATCCCGCTCATAAAATCATTATACACAACCTTCACCGGTTTCTCTCCTGCCATTGCGGCAAGCCTTTGTGAAGAGGCAGGTCTTGACGGGGATCGTGGAGCGAACACATTTAGCGAATCCGAGTTATGTAAACTATCAGCAGCAATAGATAAACTGGGCAGCACCATCGCGGCAAACGATTTTTACCCTGCGGTTATTGTTGACAAAGACGGTAATCCGGTTGAATTCGAAGTAACCCCGCTTGCCCAGTACCTGCAAATGGAGCATGCGGCATTCAAAACCGTATCTGAAATGCTTATCGCCTATTATGCTGGTCGCGAGGAATACACAAGGATACGCCAGAAAAGCGCTGACCTTCGCAAAATCGTATCCACCGCACTTGAGCGCTGCGTCAAAAAGTTTGACCTTCAGCAGAAGCAGCTCAAAGATACGGAGAAGATGGACAAGTACAAGGTTTACGGTGAGCTGCTGCAAACTTACGGGTACAGTGCACCGGAAGGTGCCGACAAGATCACCTGTGACAACTACTACACTAACGAGCCCATCACTATCCCACTTGATCCTACGATCAGTGCCATGGCAAATTCCGTTAAATACTTCGACAGATACAACAAGCTGAAGAGAACCAAGGAGGCTGTCAGCACACAGCTTGAAGAGACCGGGGCGGACATAGAGCATCTGCGCTCCGTTATGACAAGCCTTGATATCGCAGTCGGCGAAGAGGATCTATCCCAGATAAAGGACGAGCTTACAGACAGCGGATACATCCGCAGAAAAAGCTTTGCAAAACAAAAACGAACCGCCAAGAGCAGTCCGTTTCATTTCATATCATCCGATGGTTTTCATATATATGTGGGCAAGAACAATTACCAGAACGATGAGCTTACATTCAAGGTCGCAAATTCCGGCGACTGGTGGTTTCATGCGAAGAAGATCCCGGGAAGCCACGTGATCGTAAAATGCGAAGGAAAAGAGCTTCCCGACAGGGCATTCGAAGAAGCCGCAAGCCTTGCCGCATACTACTCAAGCGGACGCAGTATGGGTAAGGTCGAGATTGACTATGTTCAGCGAAAAGAAGTCAAAAAACCTTCCGGCGCCAAGCCCGGTTTTGTCGTATATTACACAAACTATTC